>CAZRNC010000001.1:0-33668 GCA_964601285.1 uncultured Thermomicrobiales bacterium
ATAGCCTTGAGCCGTCAGGGGCGAGATGCATCCTGACATCCAGCCACTCGTTGGCACTACGTTCCGCCGGCAAAACGGTGGATTCCTGTGGCTTGCCACTTTCCAGATCGAAACTGAGAAGAGCAATCTCCTCCGAAAACTCGTCATCCCAACGTGCCACATACGCACGATCCAAACTCAGGGTGACCGTGGTTCGGGTCGTTGATCTGCCAGTTTCGGGATCGATTGGAAAAGGCCCCACCAGGTTCCGCCAACGCTCGGTTAGAGTGGCACTCTCCAACGCAACAACCTGGAACGTGATTTGGGTTTCCTCCCGTTGACTGAGTGTGGTGACGATCAACGAACCATCCGGAGAAAGTAGCGGGCCTGTCCAAACACTGCCGGCGAACTTCGCGGCATCTCCTTGAGCGTCTGTATCGACTAATGGAAGGAACGACAGCACATTCTCAGTCGGCGCACCATCGTGCCAGATAGTCTCCTGCGAAAGCACCCCAGCCGGCACACTGCCCGGCGAAGCAGCCGGCACAAACGGAGTCGGCGTTGGCGGTTCATAATGATTGGCAGCCAGCACCTCATCGACCGACGCCATTCGTGGTGTCGGAATCACCGTCTGCGTTAGGTCTTCGAGAGACGCACCGTTGCGGTAGCTGGCAGCCAGGCCGATCAACACCACGGCGAAACAGCACATCGCAAACGTACCGGCAGTGGTCAGTCGCCGTTTGCGTCGATAGCGCCGCTCCTCCTCCATCTCAGCAGAGATCGCCGGCCAGAGATCGACACGGGGATACTCCATGCCGGCCACCAGTACTTCCTGGACGCCGATACCGGTCCGCTGTTCAAGATCGCCTGCTTCGGTCGAAAGCGGAACACCGGTAGACGACACCATCTGGTTGAGTTCAGCTAGCGGGACGCCGGCGAGCGAGCCATAGACCAGCGTCAGGCGCTCCTCGCGAGTCAGGCAGGCGAGCTCCAGGTCATCGCCGATCGTCAGCGTTCCGGAGAGATAACAACAGGCAAGCTGACCAAGCAACGCGTCCCGGCTGTCTGCTTCGGCTGCCGATCCGAAAAGCTGCAAGAACACCCGCCGGACAAGCGCAGTCGTCCCCTGCCGGCTGCCGGTCAACAACCACGCCAACCGCAGCAACTCTTCCTGATGGGTTCTCACCATTTCCTGCATGACTGCCCCATCCGCCAGCGGTTCGGTCCCTACCCATCCATACACCTGCCGGCCGGACCCGGTTCCATGCTGTCGGGTAGAATTCACCTGCCAGAGAGGATCTGAACATGAGTGACAGCATTCCAACCCATATTGCAGACGACGAACTCGCCGCCCTTCTGAAATCCGCCGCCAAGTCCAACGGGCGCATCAAGGTGATTGCAGAAGGAAAGCCCTACGAAATTGAGGTTAGGCAAGCTCCTCGTCGCGACATCCGGGAAGGTTATGATCCAATAGCAGCACGGGGAGTCTGGCGTTCAATCCACGGAATTCTTCCTGATGTAGATGCCGAAGCGTGGATCAAGGAAGTCAAGGAGTCCAGAGAGCAGGACTCCACCTTGCGCCCGGCGAAGTAACATCATGGCTTACCTACTTGATACCAACATTGTCATCTACGATCTCAACGGTGTAGAGACTGTCGGCCAGCTTATCGAGAGACTCCTCGACATAGGCCCTATCGCCATCAGCACTATCACGTTCATGGAAGTTTTCGACGGACTACAAGGGCATCACGGCTCTTCAATTGCAGAACAACGATTTATTGCATTCGCCGGACAGTCGGACGTACTCGACTTCGGTCGAGAAGAAGCCTTGGTCGCAGCCCATATTCGCCATTCAATGCGAGAAATGGGACGAAACATCCGTCGCCGCCCCCTTGACCTCATGATTGCCGCGACCGCACTCTCATATGACTTGACACTAGTCACAAACGATCCCGCAGACTACCAGGACGTACCGGGCCTTCGATTAGAGGTGGTGGAGATTCATGTATAGAAGACCACTCAATGACCATGAGGTGACCCAAGACCACACCCCGACATCTGGGAAGGCTACGATCCAGACGCTGCGCTCGAGGCATGGGATACCCTAGTCGCATTCTGGTTAGTTCTGGGTTGGATGTCGAGAAATGGATCAAGGAAATCCGGGAGAACCGCGAGCGGGACTCTCCCAGACGAACGGCTCGGTAGCTTTCGGCTAGTCCAATCCCTCTTCATAGATCCGACGCACAATCGATTCGATCTCGGGTTCCTCCAGCGTCAGATCAGAGATGCGGTAGCGGGCAGTGACCCGGGCGATGAGCTCGGCTGCGGTCACATCGTCGCGACGAAAACGGAGCCAGCGACGAGGGCCGTCAGATTTGGTTTCGGTTGCGCCCTCAACCACCACCGGGCCGGGAGTTTCGCGTTCGTCGATCAGGTCGATCACCAGTGTGCGTTCGGAGCCGAGCCGGTCGCGGAGCATTTCAACACCACCGTCGTAGAGCAACTGGCCGTGGTCGATCACCATCATCCGCCGGCAAAGCAGGCTGATATCGGACATGTCGTGGGTCGTAAGCAGCACCGTCACACCACGCTCGCGATTGATCTCCAGCAGGAACTCCCGGATTCTCGCCTTGGCGACGACATCCAGCCCGATTGTCGGTTCGTCCAGATAGAGGATCGGCGGATCGTGGAGCAGCGATGCCGCCAGATCACCACGCATCCGCTGGCCAAGGCTGAGCTGGCGGACCGGAGTGTTGAGGAACTCATCAAGCTCCAGCACCTCGCGGAACATCCTCAGGTTGGCGTTGAAGCGTTCCGCCGGCACACGGTAGACATGCTGCAACAGTTCCAGCGACTCGATCAACGGCAGGTCCCACCAGAGCTGGGTACGCTGGCCAAAGACCACGCCGATCCTCGCGGCAAGCTCCCGGCGCTGTTGCCAGGGAACCAGCCCTGCAACGGAAATCTCGCCGCTGCTCGGCACCAGGATTCCGGTTAGCATCTTGATCGTCGTGCTCTTGCCGGCGCCGTTCGGCCCGACATAGCCGACGATCTCCCCGGCTGCCACCTCGAACGAAATACCGTTGACTGCCCGCACCTCGCTACCCTCACGGGAAACAAGGTTGCGAAACGCACCGCCAACCCCGCGATGATGCCGGCGAACCCAGTACTGCTTGTGCAGATCCTCGACCTGAATCATCACATCCCCTCTCACGTGCCGGTGCTGCGGTAATGGCGGACGCCGAATTCCCACGCTGTGCGAGCAACCAGCCCCAGCCCGATCGCCGCGAGCGGTGGCAGAAACGGAATCCAGCCTGGCAGTGTCTCCAGTTCAGGCCGTTCCAACAGGTAGATCGCCGGATAGTAGGTCACGAACGCCAGCGGGATGATGAAGGTAAAGAAGCGCTGCATCAGCTCGTGGTAGATCGAGAGCGGATAACTGGTCATCTCGTTTCCACCATGGGTGATCACGTTGATCAGCTCGATACTCTGCACCGTCCAGAAACAGAGTGTCGCCCCCAACACAAAGATGGCCATGAAGAGCCCGGCACCGCTCACCAGCACCATTCCAAGGTAGAGCGTCTTGGCCAATGACCAGTCAAGCGATGTCCAGTGCGCACCAAGAGCGAACGCGATCGTGCCCTGGGTGATCCGCCCCAACCGGCGCATCTGGAAATCAGCGCTCATCACCTGGGTAAACGTCCCGGCTGGCCGGGTCAACACCTGGTCGAACTCCCCTCGCCGGATAGTGCTTGGAAACGCATCAAAGCCGGAACCGATCAGCTCACACAGTCCAAACGACATCGACGCCAGCCCGTAGAGCAGAGCCACTTCGCCAACCGTCCAGCCACCCAGATCGCCAAAGCGATTGAACAACAGCAGAATGGCGATGAACTCGGTCGCTAGCCCCAGCATGGTGATGCCCGTCATCAGCAGGAATGAAGCACGATACTGCATCTGCGAACGCAGTCTTGCGCCAACCAGCCGGAAGTAGAGCAGCATGTCGTGTTGCAGATTGTCGAGCATGGCCGCTAGCCTCCCTGCGTCACTACACGACGGACTGCCTGGCTGAGCAGCATCCGCCCGGCCAGCATCAGCCCCACAGCCCAAACCAGTTGAAAGAGCAGCACCCCGAGGAGATCCGCGCCGTTTGCCTGGCCGAGGATGACATCCATCGGAGCCTGGATCATGCCGGCAAATGGTAACCAGACCACAACCACCTGCGCTGCTTCCGGCCAGAAGTTCAACGGAACCAGGAATCCCGAGAAGAACGAGGTCGCAAACATCACCATGACGGCAACCCCGCGAAAATCCAGCAGCCAGAATGAGGAAACGTTCACAAGAAAACGTATTCCGAAGCTGATCCAGATTGCGAGAATGACGCTTAGTCCAAAGGCAAGCCACCGGCCAGGATCAGCCGGCAATTCGACGTTGAACAGTATCAGACCGACAGCCAGTGTCGGGACAAACCGGAACACCAGGCCGAAGAGCGCCCGTCCGGCATCACGCGCCAGCCAGAACCCGTAGAAATCAAACGGCTTGCTGAGGTCTGAAACAACGTCGCCGCTGCGGATCGTTTCGGAAATCTCCGAATCGACCCACATGTAGATGGGAGTGATCAACGCCTGACCAACCCAGACGAAGGCAACCGCATGGGCCAGCGTCCAACCTGCTTCGATCTCCCGACCGGCATAGAGACCAATGAACAGATAGGTACGAAGAATGCCGAAAAACGAATTCGTCGCCAGTCCGGACAGATTTGCCGCCCGGTAGGTTGTCTGGCGTGCAAACGCACGCTTGGCCACTTCAACGTACAGGCGCACGTCGACTCTCCCACCGGACAATTCGAGACAAAGACGGGAACTCTAGCACAATAGCCAGGAAGAGATCCACAACAGTTCCTGCCCGAACCGGTGCGGTACGCTATGCTCGCGGGTGATTGGAGGAAACATATGGCCGAAAACATGAACACACTTGATCTGACGAAATACACCACCCTGACCTTTGACTGCTACGGAACCCTGATCGATTGGGAACAGGGCATTGTCAATGCCATGCAGCCGATCCTGAAAGCGCACGGGGTCGAGCGCACCGACGAAGAGGTCTTGACGATCTTCAGCAGTCTCGAATCCGCCGCCCAGCGACCCTACAAGCGCTATCGCGAAGTGCTCGCCCTCGTCCTTGGCCAGGTTGGCGAGCAACTGGGATTCACACCGACCGCTGAGGAGCTGGCAACATTCGGCGGGTCGGTCGTCGACTGGCCGGCGTTCCCGGATTCCAGTGCCGCGCTGAATGCGCTCAGCCAACACTACGATCTGGTCATCCTTTCCAATGTCGATGACGATCTGTTTCTTGGCTCAGCCGAGAAGTTGCAGACAAACTTCCACGCCGTCATTACTGCCCAGCAGGTCGGCAGCTACAAGCCCGACCCTGCCAACTTCCAGCACATGCTGAAGCAACTGGACCGCCCAAAGGCGGAGATTCTCCACGTCGCCCAGAGCCTGTTTCACGACATCGCCCCAGCCAACGCCGCCGGACTAACTTCAGTCTGGATCAACCGGCGACAGGGCCGCGACGGAACCGGAGCAACCCCGCCTCAGGAAGCAACGCCGGATCTGGAGCTGCCAAACATGGCCACATTGGCAAAACTGGCCGAGGACGCCCATACGTCGTAGGGGTGTAGTGCATTCGCCCGGAATCTCGCATCCAGAAGAAAGAGCAACACGAGCATGACCAAGCATGACGACCACAGTGGGGCAGATTGGGATCTCGACACCCGCCTGATCCATGCCCACATGGCACCCGACCCTGTCACCGGAGCGGTGGTGCCAGCGATCAATCTCGCCACTACGTTTGCCCGTGAGCATGTGGCCGACAAGCCGGAGTTCGGCTACATCCGCGCAGCCAACCCCACTCGCAACCAGCTCGAAGCTGTTCTGGCCGGGCTGGAAAACGGTGCGGCAGCCTCGGCGTTCAGTTCGGGTATGGCCGCAATCTACGCCGTGATGCAGTTGCTCTCGAGCGGGGATCATGCCGTCGTCGCCTATGACAGTTACCTCACCACCTATGACCTGTTTGACAGCGATCTGCCACGCTATGGAGTCGAGGCGACCTTCGTCGATATCACCGACATTGAGGCGGTCCAGGCTGCCATCCGGCCGGAAACACGGATGATCTGGATTGAATGTCCGGCCAACCCGATGCTGAAAATCGCCGATCTCACCGAGTTGGCATCGATCGGCAAGCAGGCGAATGCGCTGACTGTCGTCGATAACACCTTTGCCTCGCCCTACTGCCAGAACCCGATCGACTTCGGCATCGATCTCGTCGTCCACAGCACCACCAAGTATCTCGGCGGTCATAGCGACCTCTCCGGAGGCGCGGTCATTTCGCGGACTCCCGAGCTTGGTGCGAAGATCCGCGACCGGCAGTACAACCTCGGTGCGACCCAAAGCCCGTTCGATTGCTGGCTGCTGATGCGTGGCATCCGCACGCTGGGTGTCCGGATGCGTCAGCATATGGTCAACGCCCAGGCAGTTGCCGAGTATCTTGACGCACATCCGAAGGTAACGAAGGTGCTCTATCCCGGCCTGCCGAACCACCCTGGCCACGAGCTGGCAAAGCGGCAGATGCGTGGCTTCAGTGGAATGGTCTCATTCGAGGTTCCCGGTGGTTCGGACAGCGCACGCGCAGTCTCCGAACGGATGAATGTGTTCGTGCTGGCAACCAGTCTCGGCGGCGTCGAGTCGCTGGTCTACCCACCAACTGCCTGGATGGAATCCGGCGACCCGGCGATGCTTGAGAAGATCCCCGGATCGCCCTGGGCGCAGAACCCTGGCCTGATCCGCCTCTCGGTCGGTATTGAATCAACCAGAGACCTCATCGCCGATCTTGAACAGGCGTTGGGGTAAGGAAGATGTCAGGCACATCGACTCTCTGACCAGAACCAACAAACCACGACCTTCATCCTGAGTACCGGGCCACAGGAAATCTGTCGTCACCAATAGACGTAGCCGCGCAATGTATTGCGCCCTTGTCTGATCACCGGGGCGTTGGACAGGCGCAATACATTGCGCGGCTACGTCTATGAGACACGGTGGCAAATCCCCTGTGGTCCAGTACTGAGCGAAGCCGAAGGATCTCCTTCCATGCGGCTTGCCCCGTCCTTGATCGTTTCATGGAAAGAGATCCTTCGACTCCGCTGCGCTTCGCTCAGGATGACAGTCAAAGAGGCTCAGTACAGCTCCACCTGAAACACACGAGCGAACCGTGACGGTCCGAGGGTCAGTCACGGCCTGACCCGCACGAAACATCTCGACGCCCGTCTCTGCTACGATGCCCCGCAAACCAGAGCGAAAAAGGAGAGGGCGATAGCGATGCAGGATTGGCGAGGAAGACCGGAGTCTGCTGCGGAATACGGTGTGCTGCTGGCCAGCGAGGTGATGGTGCCGATGCGCGACGGTGTGCGCATGGCCACCGATCTCTACTTCCCGGCCGATCCGGAAAAGCCGGATGTCCGCACTGCCGGAGAGTTTCCGACGATCCTGATCCGGACGCCCTATAACAAACGTGATGACAACTCCCGGCAACTCGGCGAGTATTTCGCACAGCGAGGCTACGCCGTGGTGATTCAGGATTGCCGCGGACGCTACCGCTCCGAGGGCACATTCTATTTCCTGACCCAGGAACCGGAAGATGGCTACGACACCGTTGAATGGGTGGCAGCCCAGCAGTGGTCTAACGGCAAGGTCGGAATGATGGGTACGTCCTATCTCGGCTGGACCCAGATGGCGGCAGCCGTGCTGAATCCGCCCCACCTCTCAACAATGGTCATCAACCAGGCCGGCGCGAACGCCTACACCAGCTCGGTGCGGCAGAACGGCGCGATGGAGCTACGCTTCCTCTCCTGGGCATTTCTCGACGCAGCGACCGGTCCACCGGCGATTGCCGATCCCGCCCTGAAGGCGTCGTTCGAAGAAGTCTTCTCGTCTGATTGGCTGTCAAACCTGCCATGGCGTCCCGGCCAGACTCCCCTTTCGCGGGTTCCGCATGTTGAACGCTGGGCGCTGGATCTCTATACCAACGGTGACTATAGCGACTACTGGGAGCATCCCGGCTTCAACTTCATGAAGTACTGGAGCGACCATTCCGACATTCCGATGCTGCTCTCCGGCGCGTGGTACGACTCCTACACCCGGGCAACGGTCGAGAATTATGTCGGGTTAACCGAACGCAAGCAGGGACCGATCCATCTGCTGATGGGTCCATGGACCCACGGTGGAGCAACAGTGGATGTCACCTTCGCCGGCGATGTCGAGCTTGGCCCAACGGCGTCAGTTGCCGGCAATCTGGCGGAGAACTTCACCCACTTCCACCTGCACTGGTTCGACCACTGGCTCAAGGAGATGGATAACGGCGTCGACCGGGAAGGGCCAGTGCGGATCTTTGTCATGAGCGCGGGTTCCGGCGAAAAGAGCCGTGAGGGCCGGCTGGTCCGTGGCGGTGAATGGCGCACCGAGCAAGAATTTCCGCTGGCACGGGCAACCGACACGCCCTTCTACCTGCAGCCGGAGGGCGATCTCTCTGGCAAGCAGCCGGATGGCGGCACGGAAAACACCACGTTTACCTTTGATCCACGCAATCCGGTGCCGACGATCGGCGGCAACATCTCGTCGCTGAACGACCAGGCTCCTGCACCGGCCGATTTGGAAGGAAGGCTCACCTACGAATCCCGCTGGCGATCGATCGTCAAGGTTGGCGGTCAGGATCAACGCACCGGCCCGGATGTCTATGGCGCCAAGGCTCCATACATGCCGCTCTCGGCCCGCGATGATGTTGTCGTGTTTCAATCTGCGCCGCTTGAGGAAGATATGGAAGTTACCGGCCCGCTCTCGGCTGTGCTCTATGTCTCGTCCGACGCTCCGGACACTGATTTCACGATCAAGCTGGTCGATGTCTTCCCGCCATCACGGGACTACCCGCAGGGCTATGACCTGAACATCTCCGACACGATCTTCCGCTGCCGCTATCGCAACGATCCGGCCAACCCGGAGATGATGGAGCAAGGCGAGGTCTACAAGCTGGAGATTCCGATGTACGGCACCAGCGCCGTCTTTGGCAAGGGCCACCGGATACGGGTCGACATTTCGTCCAGTAATTTCCCGCGGTTCGACATCAACCCCAACACCGGCGAACCAATCGGCAAGCACCAATCGATGCAGTCCGCCCGCAACACCATCCACCACAGCGCCGCCCACCCATCCCACATCGTGTTGCCGATCGTGCCCGCCGGGAAGGATTGAATTGGGCCACGCCCGTCTCGCACAGGAGAGACATGGATTGCTTTTCTATCTGGTTCAGGGTCATCAACCGTGCGTAATGAAGCACGGTGCTTCCACCGTCATCCCGAGCGAAGTCGAGGGACCTCGAGCCACGAATCGTTCAAGGCGAAAGCAAGCCGCATGGAAAGAGATCCTTCGACTTCGCTCAGGATGACAGTCTAAACACCGTTCATTTCCGCGTTCATTCGACGATCCTGAATGAATTGGAACAAGTGACCGTGGCCGCTCCGGTAAAGGGCTACCGCTTTACCTCGATCGACGCGTTGCGGTCCTGCAGCGCCTGGATAAATCCCTCCCGGTCGAGCGGAGAAATCAGGGTGAATCTGCGGCCATAGCGAATTTCCAGCCGGTCGAGCGAAAGGGCCATCGAGGATAGCGGGTTGCGGGTTGCACGCACGCTGACGATCTCGTCGATGGCAATGGTCTGTTTGATCGGTCCGGAACGGATGCGGAGCCTGTCACCATCAACCGTGTAATCAGTTGTGAACCAGAGCCAACCGAAAAATGACCACATAACGACCATCAGTGCAACTGCCCACCATGAGCCGGCAGCAATTGACACGCCGATGCCAAACGCTGCCGAACCCCACATGACAATGGCAATCCAGCGGTCCTTCTTCGAGGGGAATCGCATGCGGTCGATCCTGCTTCCGGATTCGCGGGGAACATCGTTCAATGTCCGATTCTAACAAGCCTCTGGCGCAGACGCCTGATCCGGAGTACATTGGCCCATCGGGGCGCAGCCTTGCCCCGGGGGGTGAGTAAAGGACCAACACCAGTGAGCAGTGGTGGGCGCAAGTCCCGCCGGTTCGCCAGCGTCTTCTTCGGCTGGTGGATTGTCGTCGGCGGCATCGGGCTGCAAATCCTGACCAGCGGACTGATCAACCAGGCCTATGGCGCGTATGTCGTCATCCTGAAAGCTCAGTTTGGCTGGAGCCAGACCGCGTTCTCAATTGCCTTCTCTATTCAACAGGTTGAAAGTGGCCTGCTCGGCCCGCTCCAGGGCTGGATGCTCGACCGGTTCGGCCCACGATTTGTTGCCAGAATCGGCATTTGCATCCTGGCGATGGGCTGCATGCTATTCAGCCAGATGAACTCCCTGATGCTCTTTTATGTCAGCTTCCTGGTCATGTCAATCGGCATGAGCATGGCCGGTTTCGTCACCACCACCACGACACTAATCAACTGGTTCGAGCGGAAACGCGGCACAGCACTCGGGATCATGCAGACTGGCGGCGCGGTTGGCGGCCTGATGGTGCCGGTCGTCGCCTGGTCACTGGTCACGTTTGGCTGGCGGCACACGGCGTTCGCCTCGGGCATCATCATCCTGATTGCCGGCCTGCCGCTGGCGCAACTGCTCCGCCACCGGCCCGAGGATTACGGCATGCTGCCGGACGGTGCCAAGCCGGCTGCCACACAGGAGTGGCCACCGGAATCCAGAGGAACCGTCAGCGCAGTCTCACCACCTGGCCGTATCGACTTCCGACCGCGAGAAGCCTTGCGAACCCGGGCGTTCTGGCTACTTTCACTCGGCCACGGACTGGCACTCTTCCTGGTTACCTCGATGTCGGTCCACCTGATTCCGCACCTCACCGAAGACCTCAATCTGTCGCTGGCATTTGCTGCCTCGGTCGTCTCGATGATGATCGGCGGCATGATGGTTGGCCAGCTCACCGGCGGCTTCCTCGGCGACCGCTTCGACAAGCGGCTCATTGCGGCAGGAGCGATGAGCGGTCACATCGTGGCGATGTCGTTCCTTGCCTGGTCGCATAGTGTGACGCTGGCGATTCTGGCGGCAATCATCCATGGCTACTGTCACGGGTTCCGTGGTGTCCAGATGATGCCGATCCGGGCTGATTACTTTGGCCGGGCGCACTTCGGGACGATCATGGGCTTCTCGTCGATGGTGATGCTGATCGGAACGGTGACCGGACCAATCGTCGCCGGGCAGATCTTCGACCGCACCGGAGATTACCGGATAGCGTTCCAGATCATGATGGTCGTCGCCGTCATCGCCTCAACGTTCTTCCTCTTCGCCAAAAAGCCGACCCCGCCGGCCCGGTATGCGGGGGGACAAGCAGCCTCGTAAAGGCGAAGAGGAACGTCGAGCCAGTCCCATATGGTATCCGAACGTGGAACCAGGCAGCATGGGCCAAGCACTGATTCAGAACATAAGTGGCATTATCGCGCCATCTTCTGCATCCTGCTCCTCCGTATCATCCTGGCCCGGGTCCGCATTCTCGATGAAGTCGTCTATCGGAACCCGCCAGTTCGCAAACGCCTTGTAAATTCGTGGGGTCATTGTCGTATCCGTACTGATCACTCCAGGAATGTCGGACAAACGACCCACCACAAACCGGGTCAATTGCTCCATCCCCGGAACCACCACATAGACGAGGAGGTCGTAGCGGCCCAAAGCCAACGCAACAAAGGCAACCTCGGGGAAGTCCCGCAGCGTTAACGCAATCTCTTCCAGTTTGTTCGGTTCGGCTCTAATCCCGATTTGTGCCTGAACCTGATATCCAAGCTTCCTGGGATTCGGGAAGACGGCAGTCGTGATCACACCCCCTTCGATGAGGGCTTCGACCCTGCGTTTGACCGTTGTCTCGCTCGCATTCGTCATCCGGGCGATTGTGGCATAAGATCCGCGCGGATTCTCTTGTAAACACCGAATCAGCAGATAGTCCAATTTATCGACGGATATCACCAGCTTCTCCCCTTCGTTTGTGCGGAACAACCCATTTTCTCACAACCTGATGCCTGAATACTGCGTCTATCTATTGACATGCCAAAGGATGCTACCTAAGATGGCCTCGTTGCAACTTGTTGACATCTCTTGGTTGAGGGCCGGACCAGAGATAGAGCGCAAGATGGTATCACCCCGGGCTTTGATCGCCACAAATCAACTTGGTTTTCGGTCAATCAGGCCCAAGTATAAGCGCCCGGAGTGAAATGTGGAGAATCAGATCAAGGCCACCCGACAATTGAAACGCTGTGCAATGGTGTGAGAGAAAACGAGTAGCCATTATGGATGTCCACGAAAGGGGAAACTGTGGTCTTTGAAGCAAGCTCAATCAGGGGCAAGACAGCAATTGCGGGAGTCGGTAACACTCGCTTTGGAGCAATGTACCGAGATCTCGACCCGGAACGCACTTCGTATGAACTGGCAGCCGATGCGCTACGTGACGCGATCGAGGATGCCGGTATCAACAAGGATGACATCGACGGCCTGCTGTGTGTACGCACTCCATCATATGCACGCATGGCAGATATTGCCGGCCTCCATCACCTTCGCCTTGTCAACTCCCTGGAAGGTTCTGGACGGATGGCTGGCGTTGCCCTCCAGTACGCCGTCATGGCGATCCTGACTGGTCAGGCAGAAACGGTTGCAATCGTCTACGGCAACAATGGCCGTTCGGTTGGCGAACGCTACGGTGGCCGCTTCGAGGGCGATTCTCCGGCAGCCTGGGACGCCATGTATGGCATGACATCTCCCGGAGCAGCCGTCGCCCACATGTGGAAGCGGTACATGCACACGTACGGTGCGTCCGAAGAAGCATTGGCAGCTGCAGCGATCAACAATCGGGCCAACGGCGCGAAAAACCCCAACGCTGTCTTCCAGAAACCCATCACCAAAGAGGAATACCTGCAAGCGCGCTACATCGCTGAACCGCTGCGACTCTTTGACTATTGCATCATCAACGACGGCGGTGTCGCAATGATTGTGACTACTGCTGAAAAGGCAAAGACGCTCAAACAGCCGCCGGTCTATGTCGGTGCCACCTATACCTCAACCGACCTGACCAATTACTACACCACTCACGACTTCTTCTTTGGCGCGATGCAGGACATCGCAAAGCGTCTCTTCGCTGCCGCCGATGTCACGCCGAGCGACATCGACTTCGCACAGCTCTACGACAACTTCACGCCAACCCAATTCTTCGCACTCGAAGGCTTCGGATTCTGTGAGCGTGGCACTGCTCACGAATGGGCCCAGGATGGGCGAATCGCGCTGGATGGCGACCTGCCAGTGAATACCAGTGGCGGGCACACAGCCGAAAGTTACATGCAGGGCCACGCCCTCACCGTCGAAGCAGTCCGACAGTTGCGTGGACAAGCAGGCGAACGACAGGTTGCCAACGCCAAGGTAGGTTTCTATACCTGTCCGGCACCTATCTGCAACGCACATATCCTGTACAGCTAGAGATTTCAGATACAGAGGAGAACCGTGCCATGTCCAGCGAAGCTCAAGAGTACGCGAAGCCACTTCCACCAATCACGACGCTCAACAAGGCCTTTTGGGAAGGAACCAAACAGGGAGAACTCCGGCTGCAAACCTGCAATGACTGCGGACAGCGCTGGTATCCACCTTCCACCCACTGCCCCGGCTGCCTCTCTCGCAACTGGGAGTGGAAGGCGGTCTCCGGGCGCGGCAAGGTCTGGTCGTGGGTGCGTTTCCATCAGCGCTATTTCGCAGCTTTTGCAGACGACCTTCCGTATAACGTCACACTCGTCGAGCTTGAGGAAGGTGTCATGATGATGTCCCGGCTCGAAGGTATCGAAGATGACCAGATTGTCTGTGACATGCCGGTCAAAGTCGAATTCTTTCAGGCGACCGACGAGCAGGCTGTCCCGTACTTCGTACCGGCATAGGGTGAAGTCATGGAAACGCAAACCACCTTGCCGTTTGACGATTTGCTGGTTGTCGAGTTGGGTGAGGAAATCGCTTCAGCTCATGCCGGCAGGTTGCTCGCCGAACTTGGCGCTACCGTCATCCGGGTTGATCCCCCGGATGGCGGCCGGCTCTATCGGACGCCGCCGCTGGTTGGGCACGATGCTTCCGGTCAACCGGTCGGTGCGTCCTACCTGCACCTGAACCGCAACAAAAAGAGCATCTTCCTGGACACATCAGCCGATGAAGGAAAGGAAGCGCTCAGCAAACTGCTGGCGAAGGCAGATGTCCTGATCGATGGCCTTGGTATCGACCAGCTGGCGTCGCTCGGATTCCCCTATGGACCTCTGCTGGAGCAGCATCCCAGGTTGATCGCCGCATCGATTACGCCATTTGGTCTTGACGGGCCATACCGTGATCTTCAGGCGTCTGACCTGACTGTTGTCGCCCTCGGAGGGCTCTTGAACATGGTGGGCTTCCCGGAGCGGGAACCGTTGCAACTCGGCGGATCCCAGGCTCAGTATGCAGCAGGGCTGGCGGCCTTCACCGGGATCATGGCGGCACTATATTACTGTGACAAGACCGGCCACGGGCAGTTGGTTGATGTTTCGATGCTGGAGACAATCGCCTTTGTCGAATGGAAGAGCGGTACCTACTTCGAAGCAGATGGAGACGTCCGCTACCGAGTCGGTAACCAGTCACACTGGCTAGTCCTGCCGGCACTCGACGGTTACATTGCGCTGGTCTACCAGGATGACAATTTCCCTGGGTTGATCAAGCTGACCGGTGTCGACGAACTAAACGACGAGCGCTTCACCACTCGTGCCGGACGCGCCAAACACTCCGATGAAATCAAGAAACTGCTCACACCCTGGTTCGCCACCCGCAACAAGATTGATGTCTACCACGAAGGACAAGCACTCGGTGTTCCTCTCGGCTTCGTTGCGACGGCCGAGGATCTACTGACTTCGCCCCAATACGAGGCCCGCGAGTTCTGGAAGACCGTCGATCATCCTGCCACCGGGCCGGCAATCTATCCCGGTGCACCATATCGCATGACCGGTGTAACACCACGGACAGATCGTGCGCCGGAACCAGGCGAGCATACCAAAGACATTCTCGCCTCTCTTTCAAGTGATTCCGTCACGTAGGTTACTGACGTCCGGCGACAGGAGGTGATGTTCTGGCTGGAAGCGTTCACTCGATTTGGTGTTCAGCAGAGGAGGACATGAACATGTTCGATGAGCTTCACGAGATACACGAAGAACCATCGCTCCTGAAAGACCGGCAACTGTCCCGCCGGCGGATGCTCCGGTTGATGGGGTTCACCGGAACAGCACTTGCCGCATCGGCCCTCCTGGCCGCCTGCGGCGATGACGACGTCGACTCCCCGACATCAGCACCATCGACAGGAGCAACCGAACCAACCGCCACCACAGCGGCAGCGCCGGATGACGAAGAAGAAACCGACGAAGAGGTCGAAGAAGGTGAAGAGCCAACGGCCGACACCGGGACTGGCGACGGCCCGAAGTATGGCGGCACTCTTCGATGGTTCCTGACGGATGATCCGCCTGACCTCGACCCACACATGCAGACAGTCAGCTCG
The DNA here is from genome assembly GCA_964601285.1 of uncultured Thermomicrobiales bacterium. GTDB lineage: Bacteria > Chloroflexota > Chloroflexia > Thermomicrobiales > CFX8 > CAYWXR01. The sequence continues at coordinate 15,599 of CAZRNC010000001.1, forward strand.
CTACAGTGGGTCAGTGGTTTGACCTACAACGGTCTTCTCAAATACGACGTTCGGCCTGGCAACGGTCCGGAGAGTGAGGGCGCTGCAACGCCAGTGCCGGATCTCGCCGAGAGCTTCGAAGTTAGCGACGACGGGCTAACCTATACCTTCAACCTGCGCACCGGCGTGCTATTCCACGATGGCACACCAATGACAGCCGAAGATGCCGCCTTCAGCCTGGACCGGATCCGTTCCGACGGTGCAGAGTTCCAGCGCTCGTATGCGTTCACCCCGGTTGATACCGTCGAAGCACCGGATGACACGACGGTTGTCGTGACGATGTCTGAGCCATATGCCGCCTTCATCAACCAGGTTGCGACCGCCTACACCCGTGTGGCCCCCAAACATGTCATCGAAGAACTCGGCGACATGAAGCAGGTGATGATCGGGACTGGCCCGTTCAAACTGGACGCCTACGTGCGCGGGCAACACATGCATCTGGCACGGAATGACGACTACTGGGAGCCGGACATCCCATACCTTGATCGCATCGAAATGACAATCATGCCGGATAACTCCACCCAGCTCGCAGCGTTCACAGCCGAGCAGCTTGATGTCTACAACGCACCCAACTACGCCCAGGTCGAAGCAATCATGGGAACCAATCCGGAAGTTGTGGTTGGTGAATACCGAACATTTGGCATGGCTGGACTTGGCTGCAACATGTCAGTGGCACCCTTCGACGACATCCGGGTGCGGCAGGCAATGTTCCTCGCAATCGACCACGATCAGGTCGTCGACATCGTCATGAACGGCCATGGCGCCAAACAACGTGCGGTGCCGGCAGCTTATGCTGGTTGGGTTGTGCCGTTCGAGGAGTTGCCGTTCGGGCAGGGCCGGGATGTTGAGCGCGCCAAAGAACTGTTGGCAGAGGCCGGATTCCCGGACGGGTTCGACGTCGCCTGCAAGACGGTCTATCGCTATACCCAGCGTGAGGCAACCGTTGTTGCCGAGCAGTTCCGCGACGTTGGCATCAATATGGAAATCATTGATGTTGAATATGGTGCCTACATCGAAGCACGCAACGCCGGCGATTTTGACCTCATTGCGTTCTCCTTGTCGCCGTTTGGTGACATTGAAGACTTCACCACCGCCCTTTACCAAACAGAATCCAGCCGCAACTACGGCGGCTGGGGCAACGCCGAACTCGACGAACTCTTTGATCAGGGACAAAGAGAATTGGATGTTCCCAGCCGGCAGGCCATCTTTAAAGAGGCTCAGCATGTTCTTGCCGAGAATAACTGGATTGTTGATCTCCCGCGGGCAACATTCGTTGAGATGACTCAACCATGGGTCAAGGATTTCGTAACCGGCCAGAATCCACAGCGCGGGCTGGGGTTCCGCTATGTCTGGCTGGACAGATAACACACCCCATACTCTCGGGAAGGGGAGCAATTATGAGCGACAAAGGCTATGGTGAGCTGGTTCTTCTGGAGAAGAAGGAACCGGGGTACGCAATCCTCACCTTGAACCGGCCAAACCAGCGCAACGCGATGAGCCGGGCCGCACAGGCGGAGATGACCGCCGCACTAAACGACTCACACGACTGCAAGGTATTGATCATCACCGGCAACGGGCCGGCATTCTGTGCCGGTGTTGACCTCAAGGAGAACCGCGAAATGCGCGAACTTGGGGTTCCTGAGCGCCAGTTTGCCCACGGCAGCAACACCTGGGTGGAAACGAATGAGGTACTACGCAAGCACCCGGCCATCGGAATAGCGGCTGTCAACGGATTTGCCCTCGGTGGCGGCCTAACTCTGGCCCACAACTGTGAACTGGCGATCGCATCCGAGCAGGCACAGTTCGGAATGCCCGAGTTCGGGTTCGGCACCTTCCCGGGGTTGGCTGGGCCGGCAACAATCCGACGTATCCTGCCGAAGCACTCTGCCTATATGATCCTCACTGCCCGTCGGATCGATCCCCACACCGCCGAGCGCTGGGGTATTGTGAATTCGGTGGTACCGCACGATCAGCTGCTGCCTGAGGCAGAGGCGCTGGCAACCCATATCTGTCAGTTTGATCCAGTGTTGATCGACTTTGCCAAGAAGGCACTTCGCGACCTGGATCTCATGCCATGGGATGATGGTCTGACCTATGGTGGATACATCGGCAACCTGGTGAGACAGCAATCGACCGCCTCGGCCGAGGGTCTTGCCCGCTTTGCAGCCGGGGAGAAGAACCCCGGGCAGGGTGCTGACGCAATGGAACGCCAGTCATAGTCCCGAGCGCTGCAGCTCGCAACTACCATCTCAGGAGGAAAGCGGTGGATCAGGCACTCAAAGGACTCCGGGTTGCGGATCTGACCATCATCACGGCGGGCGCCTGCGCCACCCAGATGCTGGCCGATCTCGGAGCTGAAATCATCAAGATTGAATCAGGGAGCTACCCGGATCCTTTCCGGTACTGGGCTGGCATGGCAAGTACCGACGCTGATCCACCGCCCGATCCGTGGAACTTCGCGCCAACGTTCAACATGGTCAATCGCAACAAGCGTGGCGTCTGTCTTGACCTGAAACACCCGCGTGGCCGGGAAACATTCCTGGAGCTGGTGAAGGTTAGCGACATCGTCACCGAGAACTTCCGGCAGGGGGTGATGGATCGCCTTGGCATCGGCTATGACGTCCTTCGCGAAATCAACCCGAAGATCATCATGCTCTCCCTCGGCAGCCAGGGCTCGACCGGTCCGGAGAGCCGCTATGGCTCGTATGGTTCCACCCTGGATTCACTCTCGGGACTCATGGGGATCACCGGCTACACCGACTCGCACCCGATCTGGTCGAGCGGCGAGGTGAACTATCCGGATCAGGTCGCCTCGCTCTTTGGTGCCGGCATCCTGCTGGCCGCCATTCGTCAGCGAGACAAGACCGGTCAGGGTGCATACATCGACCTGTCGCAGCGCGAGATGATGACCAATACCATCGGTGAATACATTCTCCAATACACCATCGAGGGCCAGATGCCGGCCCAGCAAGGTAACCGGCATCCGGCCATGGCACCGAACGATTGCTATCGGTGTGACGGTCCGAACGACTGGGTGGCGATCAGCGTGGCAAGCAACACAGAGTGGCAAGCACTCTGCGAGATCATCGGCAGGCGAGACCTGGTGACGGATGATCGCTTCAACACCGAACAGGAACGCTGGAAGAACCAGGACCTGCTGCGCCAACCAATCGAGGAATGGACAGCAACCCGGCGGAAGCATGACGCTATGTCGGCACTCCAGGCAGCCGGAGTACGGGCAGGCGCAGTACAAACCGGTGCAGAGATGCTATCCGACCCGCATCTGAACGACCGTGGCTACTACCAGACCGTAATCAACCACCGGGCAGGACCGCAAACGTTGCGGATTGCACCCTACAAACTATCCCAAACCCCACCCCGCCTGGAATCGCCGGCTCCTATGCTTGGTCAGGATACCGAAGCAGTACTCCGCGATATCCTGGGCATGAGCGATAGTGAGATCAATGAGCTGGACACGCTTGGGGTGACTACAAATTCGGCACGATCGACACGAGCCCGTGTCAAGAGTTCGGCAAGGTAGACGTGTCAATGCTGATTCGAGCCGATTTTCACACCCATGCCATCGGGGATGGCGCCTATGGACCTGGAACGCCCGACCTGGTCGCCGCTCATCTTGAAGCGGCCGTTGAGGCGGGGTTGAACTGCATCGCAGTAACCGACCACGATGATCTTCGTCCGGGGCTGCTGGCCGTTGACTACGCCGCCCGCAACAATCTGCCACTGCTGGTGATAGCCGGAATGGAAATCACCACTGAACAGGGCCATCTGGTGGCCATAGGCATAGAAGCACCATTACCGTCATGGCGCGAGATGACTGAAACAGTTGATGCAATCCGGGAGCGAGGGGCCATCAGCATTTTGCCCCATCCATTCTTTCCCAAGCTTCGGGAACGTAGGGATGTCAACGCTATTGAGAGGTTCAACTCACGCTACGGCGATTTTGATATTCACGAAAATGGAGTGGCAATCATTGCAAGCAGTGATGCACACAGCCCGGCTGATATTGCCGCCAGTCCATACCAGATGCAGGTTTGCGTTGGCTCCCTGACCTGGGAGAGCGTTGCCGAAGCGATCCTGCACCAGCGCCTGGAGATCATCCAGGAGGACCGCGGCACATAGAGTACGACGGTGAGGACGATAGCCTATGACCGCCTACATCCTGCGCCGATGTTCACTGATGATACCGGTGATTATTCTGGTCAGCATTATTATCTTCGTGCTACTCAGGATGATCCCCGGAGATGCAGTCTCGCTGATGCTCGAAGAGACATCGAATCCGGCAGCTGCACAGGAATTGAGAGAACGGCTTGGGCTTGACCGGCCGATTACTGTTCAGTATTTCTACTGGATGAGAGATGCCCTCCGCGGAGACTTGGGCACATCTCTTTGGACAAACAACTCGGTCATGTCGGAAATTGCACGAGCCCTGCCAGTCACCCTGCAACTGACCATTCTCTCAATGATTATCGCAACCCTGATTGCCATTCCTGCCGGCATCTTCTCCGCAACCCGCCGCGACACACTCCCTGACTATTCGGTTCGCGTCATCAGCATTGCCGGCCTCTCGATTCCAAATTTCTGGCTCGGAACGCTGTTCGTGATGCTGCCGGCCATCTGGTTCAAGTGGTTACCACCAACTGAGTATGTTCCGATCTGGGTTGATCCCATCCAGAGTCTCAAGCAGTTCATTCTGCCGGCGCTCGCGCTTGGCTACTATCTGTCGGCAGTTACCATGCGCATGATGCGTTCCCAGATTCTGGAAGTACTCCAGCAGGATTATGTGCGTACCGCACGTGCCAAAGGCCTGCGAGAGCGCATCGTTATCATGCGGCATACGGTACGCAATGCGCTCATTCCAGTTGTTACCGTGCTGGGTTCGCAGATGGGCGCACTGCTCGGAGGATCGGTTATCACCGAACAAATCTTCCTGCTGCCTGGCCTCGGGCGGCTCACACTCTGGGCTCTTTCGGTGCGCGACTACCCCCAGATCCAGGCAAATATTCTGATGATTGTTCTGATTACGCTCTTCCTGAATCTGCTGATCGATATCTCATACGGGTGGCTGAATCCGCGTATTCGCTACTAGAAGGATCGAGGAAGCATGAGTGACACGCCAATCTCTGCTGCCCCAAATCACTCTCTGCTTGCGGACGCTGTTCGGCCCCGGCGGAGTCGCAAGCAGAGAGCAATGTCTATCGTACGGAAGAACCCGCTTGGTGTGATCGGCGTGGTCCTGGTGGTGGTCATCTCGATGATGGCGCTGTTTGCCTCGCAGATTACCGACTATGGTCCGACCCAACTGGCCGGGGTTCCCCTGCAATCACCAAGCAGTGATCACTGGTTCGGAACCGATGACTTTGGCCGGGATATGTTCACCCGGGTTATCTATGGCGGTCGCATCTCGATCACTGTCGGGTTCCTCTCGGTTGCCATCGGCCTGATCGTCGGCACAATCATTGGACTCGTTTCGGCTTACTTTGGGGGCTGGTTCGACCTGATCACCCAGCGCATTGTTGACGCATTGATGGCCTTTCCGACGCTGGTGCTGGCTCTCGCTATCGTTGCAGCGTTGGGGACTACTCAGCGAAACGTCATCATAGCCATAGCTATTGCCATGTTTCCGAACGTTGCCCGGGTCGCCCGAAGTGTTGTGCTGGGCATTCGCGAGGAACTCTACGTTGAATCTGCCCGGTCAATCGGCATTTCGGACATTGGCATCATGGCAAGACATATCCTGCCAAACACGGTGCCCCCATTGATCATTGTCGCAACAGCATTCTTTGGCGGCGCAATTGTTACCGAGGCAGCCCTCTCATTTGTGGGACTTGGTACCCCGCCCCCGCAACCATCGTGGGGAAACATGATGTCTGGTCCGGCACGGACTTACATCACCGTTGCTCCCTGGATGGCGATTTTCCCCGGCGTAGCTCTCAGTTTGCTGGTCTTCGGAATTAATCTCTTTGGCGACTCTATAAGAGACATTCTGGACCCTCAACTCCGCAACCGATAGGCATTTACGATAGCTGGACACCAACCGAAAGAAGCGAGAATGTCCGAAAGCCCTGAAATTCTGCAGCATGCAAACGACCTCTATTCATTCCAGGTTCCAAACCTCCGTGGGCAAAGTGGTCAGGCGACTAATGTCTATGTATTTGGACCTGAGCCAGTGACGCTGGTTGATGCGGGAAGCGACGACGAGGGAGCAACAGCAATGGCTGCGCTCAACCAACTTGGTATCTCCAATGTATCGACAATCCTGCTAACCCACGCTCACCACGACCATGCGGGGTCTGCTGCTGCCATCCGTGCGGCAACTGGCGCACGCGTACTCATTGATGAACGCGATCTGGCTGGATCAGGCTTTGAGGTGGATGCCGACACCTATCTCCATTCTGGAGACACAGTCGATGCCGGGTCATACCAGCTAGAGGCTATCGCTACCCCAGGACACGCGCCGGGCCACCTCAGCTTTTACTCACCCGATCTGAAGGGCCTCTTCGCTGGCGACCTGATGTCCGGGTTCGGCACAGTCGCGGTCACCCATCCTCGCGGATCAATGCGCGATTACCTTGACTCACTGCGGCGGGTTCAGGCCTTGGAGATTACAACCGTCTACCCCGGTCACGGGCCAATCATCAAAAACGGAGCAGAACGGATCACCGAATATATCGAACACCGGGAACGAAGGGAGAACGAAATTCTGGCACTCATTCAGGAGGGAGTTGGTGACATCGAAAACCTCACCGAACTACTCTATCCTGATGTGCTTCCCCGGTTTCGTCCACTAGCAGCCGGCACCGTGCTAGCGCATATTGTCAATTTGATGAACCGGTCGCACATTCGTGTCGCACAACCGGCAGAGCAGCTTGCCGCGTCCCGCTTTGCGGCGAATGGCTTGCATAACATCTAATCTGGTCAACTATGATGGAGCATTATTATGAAGATTGAAACCAATCCACGAGAAGTCGATTGGGAACAGCTCGGCCCGGCGTCGGCGTTTGCCGAACGAATAGGGTTCGACGGAATTACCCAATCCGAGGTCCACCGCGATCCATTCGTATCTCTGACTGCCATCGCCATGCATACCAACAAGGTTGAACTGACACCATCTGTTGCGATCGTCTTTCCCCGAAGTCCAATGATCGTCGCCTATTCTTCGCGCAATATTCACGACCTCTCAAAGGGTCGTTTCACCGTTGGCCTTGGGACGCAGGTGAAAGGGCACATCCAGCGCCGCTTCAGCACTGAGTGGACGGGCAAACCAGGACCACAGATGCGCGAATACATCCTGGCATTGCACGCCATCTGGGATACGTTCGAAAAGGGCGACAAGCTCAACTTTCAGGGGGATTTTTACAACTTCAATTTGTTGACGCCAGAGTTCAATATCGGCCCAACACCTTATGGACGGGTGAAGGTCCACCTTGCAGCGGTCAACAAGTATCTGATTCAGACGGCCGGTGAGCTTGCCGACGGACTACGCGTTCACTCGTTTGCAACTCCGGAGTATGTCCGGGATGTGATCTGGCCCAACGTCCAGATCGGTGCAAAGAAATCCGGACGATCGCTGGAGAACTTTGAGCTGGTTGGCGCTGGCTTCATCGCAACTGGTCCTGATGAAGAAGCGCTGGTTGCAGCTCGTGAACATGTTCGCTATCGCATCGCATGGTACGCATCGACCCGTACCTACCTGCCCGTTCTCGAACACCATGGCTGGCAGGATATCAACCCCGATCTGCGCACCCTTATCAGCGAAGAGCGATGGGATGAACTGCCCTCGCTGATCTCCGACGAGATGCTGGATACCTTCTGCACATCCGGCACCTACGATACGTTCGTCGATGCAGCTCGCAATCGAATTGAAGGTCTAACCGATCGCATCAGCCTCCCGTTGCCTGAGGATGCCGAAGCACACGAGGAGAAGCTTCGCGACACGATTGCCCGGATCAAGGAGCTCTCTCCAGCAACAGAGTACCGCCAGTCACCCGCAACTACCGCGTAGGCGAGCGGGAACAGGCAAACGGGAGGGCTCTAGCCAACCCTCCCGTTTGATCTGGCGAACTTCGAACATTAGTCTAACGGCAGCGTTCCGCCACCAGGAACAAACTGCGATTCACGTTCGATCCAGCCGGCATAGTCAACCAGTTCATAGAGTTCGGCTCGTGTCAGCATCGTGTCCAGCCAGTCGCGCTGGGTACCAGTCTGAAAGAGTTCCTGCAACAGTGCGCGGGCGGTAAACAGCATGGCCCTCATCGCACTGACCGGAAAAATCACGCCGGCATAGCCCATCACGGCGAAGTCCGACGCGGGGATTGTCGGTGTCTTACCAAACTCGGTCATGTTGGCGATCATGGGCACACCTGAAAAATGGTCGGCAAACTGTGCGAACTCCTCTTCGGACTCCAGCGACTCCGGGAACAACACATCCGCGCCGGCGTCCAGATAGATTTCCGCCCGGCGGACCGTTTCATCGTAACCAAGAATCGAGCGGGCATCAGTTCGGGCAACAATCAGGAAGTCAGGCGTTGACCGCGCCTGGATGGCCGCCCGGATTTTTCCGGCAAACTCCTCCGCGTCGATAACGTCTTTACCCTGAACGTGGCCGCAACGCTTGGGGAACACCTGATCTTCAAGCTGGATCGCTGCGATGCCCTCACGCTCATATGTTTCAACGGTGCGCATGACGTTAAGTGCGTTGCCGTAGCCGGTGTCGGCATCGGCCAGGACCGGCAAGCTGCTGCCCCGGGCAACCTGTCCGCTGCGAGCTGCCATCTCCTCCATCGTTACCAGACCGATATCCGGCACACCGAACGTCGACGTGGAGATGACCGCGCCACTCACATAGATCGCCTTGAATCCGGTCTCCTCAGCAAGTTTCGCGACCAGCGGATCGGGAGCACCGGGGATCATCGTCCCGCTTCCAGGAACCAACAGCTCGCGCAAGCCACTCTTCGTTTTCATATTTCCCTACCCCTTATCCAGAATTTCCAATACCGGGGCGAGGGCGTCGATACCCTCCAGTGTATTCGGGTGCAGGTAGAGCTGGATGTGATCGATACCTTCGTCCGCGAATCCACGTATGCGTTCGGCAATCTCTTCCGGTTCACCGCTCAGTGCATCAGCAGACCCCAGCCGGCGGCCGAGCATCGCAGCGCCGACGGTCAGCGTTCGGCCCATCGTGGCAGAGTCGCGTCCATGTGTCTGACAGGCAGCGTCGACCGCCTCGCGCATTGCCGGCACCTGGTCCGGATGACTGCGGCCATAGACCACCCAGCCATTCCACTGGTCGGCGTAGGTTGCGCAAAGTCGCAGCATCCGTGGGCTGCCTTCGCGAGCGCCGATAAGCACCGGTATACCTTCCGGGCGCGGCCCTCGGGGGAAGAGTTCGCACTCATGTGCCTGATAGTACTTGCCTTCGAAATTCACCACCTCGCCGCGCACCATCGGCACGATGATCTGAAGTGCTTCCTCGAAGCGGCTGACCCGATGATCATAGGGATAGCCAAAGGTGTGGAACTCGCTCTCGTGATTACCAGCGCCAAGGCCAAGGATGACCCGTCCTCCCGAAATCTCATCCACCGTGCCAGCAATCTTGGCCAGCATAGCCGGGTTTCGGTATGCGGTGCAGGTAACCATGGTCCCCAACTCCACCCGCGACGTTACCGCTGCAAGCGCGGAAAGCACCGACCAGCACTCCCAGAGTCCAACCGAGTCAGGTCGATCGGCATTGGTATCAGAGCCACGGTTCATCGTCGATTCGCCACGCCGGAACATCAGATGATCCACCAGCCAGATGGAATCGAACCCGACATCTTCTGCGTGGCGGGCGCGTTCCTGCATCATCTGCCAGCTTGGAGCCTCGCCTCGTCCGGAGGTCCAGTGTTGAAGCACCAAGCCCACCTTCAATGGTCTCCCGGTTGCGGTTACCATTCGTGTACCTTCCTTCCAGCTGCCCAGAACTACAGCGGGGCTGCCAGCAATAAGCCGACAGCCCCGCGAGTTCCAACCCAGATCAGTAACGGCTAGGCTTGGGCACCCTTATCGAGCGCTTTCAGCAGCACCTTTGCATCAGGCAGTGTGTCGAGCTCGGCACACAGGGCAATCAGCTCATCCTGCTCGGCCTCGGTGATGCGGCCGGCAGATGTCTTGCGGAACTTGGCAACGACCTCATCGTAGGTAACCGGGTTACCCTCGTAGCCGCGAACGGTTCCACGCTGCCGCAGTTTCTCACCATTCTTCATGGTGATCTCAAGGACTGTGTCGCGAGCGATCGTGCCGCCCGGAGCGTCGTCCAGATCAGGCTCGTGCCGGATGTGGATCTTCTTGACCAGTTCCAGCACCTTCGGCGAAGCGATCTTCTCCTCGGTGAACTGCTCAATGAAGAGGTCATTCTCCAGCAGCATGATCGAGATACAGTACTGCAGATTCAGCTGAGCCGAGGTGATGGTTGTCGGCTGGTAGTCGAAGCCAACCGCTTTGTATGAACCCTCCGGCAGCGCAACATCTACCCGCTCGACCTCATCCGGATTGATCTCATGTGTCTCACGCAGCTTCTTGATCGCTTCCATCGACGGGTGGATCGGGACTCTGGCAGCCCAAACCTTGAAGTTAACGCCGTAGGAATTGAACTGTCCTTCGCCCAACCCTTTGCGCAACTCCTCCAGGTCGAAGGTATCACGTGCACCGGAGAAGGCCGACGGGAAGCTGCCGTAGCCGCACTCCATGATGTTGTCGACATTGGTAAACCCGTGAGCTGCAAGCTGTGCTGCCAGGGTGCCGGAATGTGCCGCCTTGCCGGCCAGCAGGCGTTTGCCCATACCGCCATGATGCGTCCCCATCAGCCCACCGGTGAACTGCGAGACATTGCCGATGGCATAGACGGACTGGTCGACGTCCAGGTTCAGCACATAAGAAGCAGTTGCCATCGCAGCAAACGCCCCGAACAGGCCCGGCCCATGGAATCCCATGGCAACATGCGGAATCCGTCCGCAACAGTTGTTGACGCGTGTTGTGATCTCAACACCGGTGACCATCGCCCGGAGCAACTCTTTGCCGGAGAGCGGCGCGCCGGCCTCGGCCAGCCCCAGCGCAACGGTGGTGGTTACCGACCCGTTATGCCCGCCAGCGCCGACATCGTCCAGTTCGAATCCATGCACGCTCGTGCCATTTGCCATAGCGGCGTTTGCCGGCGAAAAGCGCTTGTTAGTGCCCCATACCAGCGACGGACCAGATGCTTCCACAGCCGTCAGTGTATCGACGATGCGCTCGGTCCACGGAAAGACCGATGCCAACAGTCCACACCCGATCGTATCGAGCGTCAGCATCTTCATCCACTCGGTGAGATCATCCGGAATTTCCTCATTACGACTGCTGACGATGTATTCCGCCAGAGCCCGTGTGTAAATACCCTCAGCGCCTGCCATTCAAAACCCCTACCCTGTCTATACAACGGTTGCTTGCCGGTCGATGTAGCTACGCCCGGAAGAGCGCTGCCAGTTTGCTGACATCGTCCAGCTCATCGAGTGAACCAACCAGTTCGACTATCTGGTCCTGTGTCTTGCTATCCAGAACGTGTTTGCTGAAGCGGCGGAACTTGTCAGCAACCGTGTCGAAGTCTGCCGGATTGGTGGCAGAACCCTTGAAAGTATGGGCTGACAGCGAGTGGACAGTTCCATCGATCGTCACATCCAGCCCAGGTCCGGATTCTCCAGCAGCCTCGATGGTGATTGCCTTCGAGAGGCGGATGATGCCAGGGTGCTCCAGCACCGAGGGGTCGTACTGCAGTGGGTCATCCAGATCGCGGTAAAACGCCACCGCCGTTGTGAAGGGCATGCTGTACTGTGCGCCCATTTCACTGGTCGGGGTTGCATCCTGGAACTTCGGCATCATTGCGCGTTCTTCCGCCCGGATGTGGATCTTCTCGACGGAATCCGGATCAAAGGACTGCTGTTGTTTGAATGCCTGAATTGCGGTCACGATGGCCTGGGTCGTCATATGTACCGGGTAGGCCTTGACGTTCAGTGTTTCCAGCAACCAGGTGCTGCCGATCCCTTCGAGAAGCTTTTCGATCTGTGGCTCCGGCGAGAATGCCTGGAGATAGCCGTACTTCCCTTCGATGATCGTGGAAGGTCCGGTAAAGCCCTTCTGCGCCAACAAAGCACTCTCCAGACCGAGCTGCGATGCGCGGCCAAGGTGCAACCGCTTGGTCATCGAGCCTTCCCAGGCATATTCGACCAGCCCACCGCAGTGCGATCCGGCGATGCCGAACGCACGGGTGTGCGTGTCATGATCGAAGCCGAGCAGCACACCAACCGCCGCTGCTGCGCTGAAGGGGCCATTGGCCGATGGATTGTGGAAGCCGCGTACCGTTTCAACCTTGCCTGTCTGGGCAACGCCGATACGACAGACCACTTCATAGCCGAGCGCTGTGGCCAGAATGAACTCCTTCCCGGAGGAGCCTTCCTTTTCGGCGACCGCGAGAGCTGCCGGGCCGACCGTGCCAGCCGGGTGGGATGTATGACCTACGTGTTCCGATTCGAACCCGCCAACCATGACGCCATTCACCAGCGCAGCCTGGGACGTCGTCATCTTGCCTTCGGTGGCGAAGACGGACGCGTCCTCGACTCCACTTTGCTCGCGTGCCATCGCGAGGACCATATCTGCCCAAGGCAGTTTGGCACCGACCATCCCGCTTCCGATGACATCCAGCGTGTATTTCTTCATCGCATCGATAACCGACTGTGGCAGATCATCGTAGCTGGTGCTGCTCACAAAGGACGTAAGTTCCTGGGTTTCTCCCACGGATCCTTCTCTCTTCCTGCTGAACTTTCGAACGATTGACACCCGTAGCGGCTATCGGCCGCGCAAACGTGGGTCCAGAACATCCCGCAGCGCGTCCCCAAACATATTGAACGAATACACGATGAGCGTGATCGCCAATCCCGGGAATAGCGCCAGGTTCGGATTGTGGATCATGTTTGCTTGCGACTCCTGTAGCATTCGGCCCCACGACGGGTACGGTGGAGGAACACCGAATCCGAGATAGGACAACGAAGACTCAATGAGAATTGCGCTGCCAATCTGCACAGATGCAGCAATGATGATGATCGGCGCGACGTTCGGAAGGATGTGACGTAAGAGGATACGCGCGCTACTTGCGCCGACGGCCTGGGAGGCCTCAACGTATTGAGACTCCTTGATCGAGATGGTGGCACTACGCACGATACGCGATGCCCCGGCCGCAATCAGGACGCCAAGCGTTATGACGAGCGCTGTCGTGCTTCTGGAAAACACCGCCATGACAAAGATCACAAAAATCAGGCCCGGAAAGGCTAGCCAGATGTCTATGACGCGCTGAAAAATGAGATCCAGTATCCCACCAAAGTAACCCGAAATCGTGCCGATGATCGAGGCAATGATGACCGCGATCGTTACTGCACCAAACCCGATAATCACCGAGGTCCGAGCACCAAAAAGAACACGGCTGAAAACATCGCGGCCCATTTCATCTGTGCCAAAAAAGTGATCGCGCGATGGAGGTAGCAGCCGATTCGGAACATTGAATTCATCGTAGCTGTACGGCGCGATGAATTGGGCAAAGATCCCGACAAACAGCAGAATGAGTACAATCGCTGCCCCGGTCGCACCCAGAGGCTTGTTGCGGATGAAGCGGCGTATCGACTTCCACCACGAAGCCGCTCGCTGAGTTTCCGGGCGGACTTCAGACAAGGTACTTACGGTTCGTTCACTGATAGCCATTGCCAGGACCCTCCATCACGAGAACCGGATTCGTGGGTCAATGATGGGGTACAGAAGATCCACGACAAGATTACTGACCACCACGAGGATCGCTGCCACCAACACAACTGCCTGAACTACCGGGAAGTCGCGCTGGTTGATTGCTGTCAGAAGGTACGCACCCATTCCAGGTATGGAGAAAATGCGCTCCAGAACGATCGTTCCGCCGACCAGCGAAGGAATCTGCAACCCTACCACCGTGACAACCGGAATAATCGCGTTTCGAAGGGCGTGGCGAAAGACCACTACCCGCTCCCGTAGACCCTTCGACCAACCAGTTCGTACATAGTCCTGCCGGAGGACTTCCAGCATCGTCGCGCGAGTAAAGCGCATGATCGCGCCGGCAGTACTGGTGCCAAGGATCATTGCCGGGACGGCCAGTGTCCGAAGATTCGACACCGGGTCTTCCCAGATATCCACATATCTGAGCGGTGGCGTGTATCCAAACCAGATGAAGCCATACGATATGACTAACAACCCTAACCAGAAGTTTGGTATCGCCAGCAGCATGATTGCTGTACTTCGAGCAATGTAGTCTGGAATGGTGTCCTGGCGGACCGCCGCCAGGACACCGATTGGCAGGCCGATAGCGAATGCAAACACCAGAGCCATCAACCCAAGCTGGAAGGACACCGGCAACCGCAACTTGAGGTCTGTGCTGATCGGCCGGCCACTAATGAACGATCGACCAAGATCCCCACGCGCCAAGCCGACAAGCCAGTACCCGTATTGCTCCACCGGATGCTTGTCCAGCGAGAACCGACTCTCCAGTGACTGGCGTGTCTCCTCGTTTACGAAGGTGGCATTGTCGCCAAGCACCTGATCGATAATATCGCCAGGCAGAAAGCGCACCGACAACGAGACGACCAACGTGATCCCCAACAAAGTAGGAATCATGAGTGCCAGACGTTTGAGAATATACTGATGCATTCAGTCGAACCTATCGTCGTTGCCGTATGCTACCGACTCGACCAATAATTTGGCAACGATTCGGTTGCGCCATTCTGGGTGAACGATTGATAATCCATCGCATTCTCCACCCAAGGTTGGTAGGCAACAAACGCACCAACTGCCGACCACTGCATCGGCACCTGATGCATCAACTTGCCTTGCTCATTCTGAAGATTGAGGATTCCCTGTCGCACTTCTTCCGGGTCGGTCAACGCTCTGACCTCATCCAGCAGACCAAGCAGATGTGGGTCTTGCCAGCGCGAATACATTGCCTCGGTCGGGTTCGTTGTGATCTGGGAAGCCAGATACTGGAACGGATCCAGCCGAGTCTGGGCGATCCACATCATCCCGTCGAAATTTCCACCAGAGGTACCGGATGAGCCAAGGAACTCAGTATTGTAATCTTCCTCAACTGCCTGGACCATGATTCCAACCTGTCGCCAGTATTGGATCATGAGTTCGGACATGATCCGGTATGGTTCTCCATAGCGAGAGCCTTGGGCCGCATAGTGCAACTCAGTCTCAAACGGTCCACCCGCTTCATCAACGAGCGCCCGTGCGGCATCCGGATCGTATCGGAAGTTCGCAGCCACATCGGGGTCGATTTGATCACCCTGTGGGTCCAGCCAGTATTCACTGAATGCCACTGGCACGAAGTTGTGCCAGCGCCGCTCGACTTCAATACCTGCTGCTTCAAGTTCACGCAATCCATACGCGGCATCAAGCAGCGCGTCCCGGTCGATCGCCATCGAAACGGCACGTCGGAGCCGGACATCTTCCCAGAATTCCTCACGTGGTGAGAAATTGAGAATACTCAGCGGATAGGCGCCCTGCTGATAGACCTGGACGCCGGGAACCTCGTTAAGCACCCGCTGAAGATCTTGCGACTGAAGCGTGATGACATCGAGGTTGCCGCCCAGGAACTGGGCGAGCTGAGTTGCGTACTCCGGAATAACATTGACGATGACTTCATCGTAATACGGTCGCTCAGGTCCATGGTGCCATTTATCAAAGCGCTTGAA
Source organism: uncultured Thermomicrobiales bacterium (assembly GCA_964601285.1). Classification (GTDB taxonomy): domain Bacteria; phylum Chloroflexota; class Chloroflexia; order Thermomicrobiales; family CFX8; genus CAYWXR01. Next base: position 31,429 of record CAZRNC010000001.1, read on the forward strand.
CGTGCCGGCAGTGTCCGGTCGGAACTCTTCCAACACCCAGGGACCAGAACCCACCACCGTGTCTGCTGGATTGAACAACGTCCCGGTCTCTTCCGGCATGATGAAGAACTGCTTGGGGTCAGCCAGCAGCTGCGGGAAGAATGGATAGGATGAATTCAACGTGAAGACAACGGTCAGGTCATCTTCGGCTTCAACCGTTTCCACTACTTCACCGATTCCCCGGCCGGTGAGCCGTGTGCCAGCGATGGCAATCTCGTCGGTGATTCCGCGAGTCCAGGTAGCAACAACATCATTCGCTGTCATTGTTCTGTCTAGCGGTTCGTGGAAGTAGACATTGTCCTTAAGGAATACTCGATAGACAAGTGCATCATCTGATACTTCAAACGATGCAGCAGCGTCCGGCACTGCCTCCTGAGAACCCTGTGGCACTCCAGGACCGGTTGCCAGCATAAATAGTTGACTATAGGAATATGCCGACCAGAGAGACTGCGGCTGGCCACTGCTGACGTAGGGATCGAGACTGGCCGGGCCGGTTGTCTCATAACCTGAGAACGTACCGCCTCCCTGTCCGTCAGACTCAGGGGCTTCGGTTGCTTCGTCTTCCTCATCCTCTTCAGAGGCGGAGGTTGCTGTCGGTTCGACTTCGTCTTCGTCGTCATCGTCGGTCGCGGTCGGATCAGCCGCACTGGCAGTTGTAGCAGTGGGATCCGCCGGTGCTTCGGATGCAGTCGTTGCAGTTGGTTCAGGATCGTCGTCATCGCCACCACAAGCAGCCAGCAATGCAGCAAAGCCGGTGGCGCCAACACCTAGCACCGCTGCCCGCTTCATAAGATTACGGCGACTTAGGTGGGTCTCTGCTAACAGTTCCGGCAACGCCTTGTCGGCCATAGGTTCTCTCCTCACGCTTTGCGACTCATGACACACCAAACCCACGGGTCTGGCTGACCATGTGGGTATGGCAGTATCTAAAATCCACTATAGAGTTGGTTCCAACACATGTCAACACTGAGATGCATGATCCTCGCATGCTAATGAATTTCCTCGTTGGATAGCCACATTTTGCCGCCATTTGTTGTCGGCAGTTGTTCAGGCTGTTCACCCGGATTTAGTACCCCTCCACCAAATCCACGATGTTACGAAGCTGACGTCCACTCTGAAAGCGCTCGATATTGTCACTTAGCAGATCGACAAAGCGATCCAGCCGACGTGGTGATCTTCCTCCAGTGTGGCAGGTAATGAGTGTGTTCTGTACATCCCAGAGCGGACTCTCCGGCGGAAGCGGTTCCGGTGTTGTCACGTCCAGTCCGGCCCCTGCCAGGTGGCCCGAACGCAGCGCGTCGATCAGTGCATCCTGATCCACAATACCGCCTCGTCCGATGTTGTAGATATATGCACCCGGTTTCATCACCGCCAACCGGGCTGCGTCAAACAATCCCTCCGTCCTGGACGTCAAAGGCAGACAGATGGCGACGTGGTCTGCCTCGGCCAAGAGCGGGTCCATCGTTTCGAGCGTTGCAACAGCTTCGACGTACTCCGGCACTGGCAACTCACGCCGCCGGACACCGGTAACCCGCATATCCAGCCGCGACGCCCTGTCGGCCAACGCCAACCCAATGTCGCCTAGACCAACGACACACAACCGTTGTCCTGCCAGCTCGAAACTATGAACGTCCTTGCACCATTCATGTCGCGCCTGTGCTTGCATGAGCATCGGAAATCCACGTGCAAATGCCAGAATAAACGCGAGGATATGTTCCGAGAGGTTCTCGGCATGGATTCCCGAACCATTGGTAACAACAACCTGACCAGGCTCAAATCCGCTGAGGTCAATCCGGTCAGCCCCGGCTGTCAATGTTTGCGCCCAGCGCAACCGGGTAGAGCCGGCCAGCAACTCGACATGTCGCCCCCGGCCAACATAGAGATCAACATCCTTGAACGCTTCCGGGATGATCTTGAGATCCTGCTCGGCAATGAACGTTAGTTCAGGAAACCGGCCCCGCAAACGAGCCAGTAATTCTTCACCAAGATCCACAGATATTCCTACAAGTTCCAACTTTGCCATGGTCCGCCTCAATTCCATCTGAAACTCTATGATTGCCACATTACCATGGTCTTGCAAGGCGGATACTGTCATGATCAGCATAGCACTCGTAGGATCCCACCTTAATACCCCTCGACTGGGTCGACGACGTTCCGCATCGGTTGGTCGGTGCGGAAGCGGTCGATGTTGTCCATCAACA
>CAZRNC010000002.1:0-30051 GCA_964601285.1 uncultured Thermomicrobiales bacterium
GGGGTCAATTCCGGAACGTGTTGAAGGGCTGTAAGCATCGCCTCCGCCTCTTCGCGGGTGGTGCGGGTCATCGGGTGGCCTCCTCAACGATGATCGAGGCTTCGCCCCGCAAGTGCCAGCCAATGGCCCAGACCGCAACCGCAGCAATGTCCAGCATCTCAGACGCCATGCTGCCGGTTGAACCCTTATCCCCGCCCCACATCCGGTGATTGACACACTCGGCATACTCGCCCAGTTCTTCTGTAAGGATCGAGAGCCACTGAATCGGCTCATCAATTTGCCGGTCGCCGCCGTGCTTGAACTCTTGTTCAGCCATTCGCTGCTGAAGGAACCCTAAAACCTCACCCATGACCTCAACGTTCTTCATCACTCCCCCTCCTCTCCGGCAAGCGCGGCGTCGGCGAGTTGGTAAATTGCAACTATTGGGTGGTCAGTAGGCAACTCATGCGACGGCTCCTCGTCATAGCCACCGGCTTCGTGCAGGATGCCGGTTAGCACCTCCCGCAACCGATCCACCTCGCCCCGCAGGTTCTCGACCGTCGTCTCCAGGCTGCGCATGTCCCACGCCTGCCGGTCACGCTCAGCGGTGAGGGCAAGATGGCTGTCGATGATCTCAAGGGCAAAGGAAGTGCCGATCATGATGGCCTTGGTGGCATGGTCGCGGTACTGCTGAAGCTCTTCCGCACTCAGCACCTGCGGCGTGGTCTCGGTGGTGTCAGTCATGGGAGCTTCCTTTCGTCGATGATGGCGATAATCTCTTCGAACGCCAGGTATCGTTCGTAATGAACATTCAACCCGCCGTCGTAGACTTCCTCGGCTTGCAGGTGAGACGTGCGAGCCTCGTCCCTCAACCAATCCCTCAGCTCCTGCATCGTCAGCCCTGCCGGTCGGTATCCCGTAATCGCCTCGGATGCTGACACGATGTGGCACGGCGTTTTGCAGACGGGGCACGGATAGGTTTCAGTCATGCTGTTCTCCAGATTCGGTATATGCCGAACGTGCCGCTTGCTTCACCTCCTCCAGGAGAGACGCACAGGCTGTGTACAGGTGATTCCGATCTTTGCCGGCAAGGTTGTGTTCCGGAGTTTCGTCGATCTCGATAATGATCACGCAGCGGCCTACGGCAAACTGCTCCTCAATCTCAACCTTCATGCTGCTCTCCGATCAACGCTGCCCGGGCCATGTCTGCCTGCTCGTCAACCGTGAATTCACCGATCGCGATCATCTTCAATGCCGAACGCAGACGCCGCGTTTCCGCTGCCAGGTCGCCTCGGTAGGGATGCTGCATGGCTTCGACCAGATCATCCACACTGACCGCGACCGTATTCTGCTTGTTGACGTACAGCAGCAGGAATTGACCAGCCACGGTTGTGCTCAGGAACAGGTTCGTGCCGGCGTCAGCGCGTGAAGGCGTGATCCGGAGCTTCTGGGATTCGTCTTCAATGCCGGTGAGCAGGGGTAGGGCAATGGTTCGTTTCATCGGTTCTCCTGTGTCGGTGACGGTTACCGGGAATGACAGCCCGTGTTTGGTTCTCAGCGGATCGTTGGTCATTCCCGGTCCGCCTCTATTCCTCAGTCTGCGGCAAGTGGTTCAAGCGAGTGATGGTGTTCATTCATGGGCTGGTTCCATTCTCGCCACAGATCTCTCAGGAATCGTTTGGTCATGTGCCTCTTCGCGGCACGGTCTCGATGGAGCAATGTCCAGTCAGGATGCGCTTCTGCCAGCCGTTCCTTCTCTGCCAGATACCACGGGTAATAGTCCGGGTTCTTGGCGCGTACCAGGCAATCGCCAATGTTGAACATGATCGAGCGGCGTTCCGGGTCGTAGCCCATCGTTTCCGCCAGCTCCTTGTTGGTCGTCTTGCGCTGCCGTTCCCCTTCAACCACCGCAAGCCCCATCCGCTTCCAAAGCCTTTGATGGGTGGCGTAATTCGCCAGGTCTCCGGCCTCGGCAACAATCTGCGCCAGACTGAGCGCCCCAAAACCGTGCACGGATTCGGCGTACGGATAGATCGGCAGTTCTTTGGCAAGTGCAATCATCGCCCGTTCCTGTACCATCCTGTGCGCCTTGATTGTCTTCCTGACCTCACCGAAGACAGTAGCTTCCTGCTCGGCAATCTCGATAGTGAACAGGTAGGCGTCGATTGCTTCAGGTGGCAGGTCAACCGTACCGGCTTCAATCTTCTTCAGGAACCGGGCACGTTCCAGGTCGGTCATGCCGTGCGGTTTGCCGGCAATGCCGGACTTCGCTCCCGCCGGGATGTTGTGGTCGCGTAGCCAGTAAGCGGTTCGTCGCCGGAAAATTGCGGAAATGCGCAGGGTGACGCTCTTTTCCATGTTGTGGTAGACCAACACCGCGCGGTGAGTCCACCATGACCCGGTTCGCTGCGGTGTGATCCGGTACATCTGGCCATCAACTGCAACCGTGACTGCAATAGCGCGTTCACGCATTGACCACCTCCACCAGCTCGAACCGGATCACCCATGAACCGTCCGGGGATTCCTGCCATTCAGCGAACCGGGAGCGGCTCACCATGTAAGCGTCGGAGTAGGGGCCTGATTTCGGCAACAGTTCGGGATGTGCAGCCAGGTACTCAAATCCTTCGCCGGCGTAATCCGAATCCGGCATGTCCTGAAACCGCTCCCACGTCACCGAGACGATCCGGATCGTCGCAATCTGCTTACCACCGAATCTCGGTTGCCGATCATAGGCAGCTACAAGGTCACCAGGTTGGAACCGGGAAGCATGGTTTGGTTGCCATTCTCGACGGGTAACGGTTTTCTCCCCGGCTACGAGCGCCGGGGAGGTCCATGCAAAGCTGATGATCTTCATCAGAACGGCACTTCCTGCTTGAGGCTGTCGTCAGCTTCAGCCTTCCGGAACTTGAGCTGTTCAATGAACTCGCTCGCCTGTCCTTTGGTAAGGCTGTCAATCAGCACCCCGCCGAACAGTTCCGCGCTCGCCATGTCAAGACCGCTACTGTCCAGTTTCAGGTCTTTGCCGAGGTTGGCAATAAACCTGAGCTGGTTGTCAGTTGCCGGAGCACCGGGGTTGGTCATGGCCGGGCCATTGGAACCGTTCGACCGGGCTGGTGTTGACTCGCTCGCTTGTCGAGACTTCCGGGATTCAACCGGAGCATCAACGATCAGCGGATCATCCTCTTCCTCGTCAAGTTCTAGCGCGAACTGTGTACCGTAGCCGATCATTGCCAATGCCCGGCCGATGGCTTTCGTCTCGGCTTTCTCCAGCCAGTCCGACCAGCGAGCCTTGTCGCACTGCCCGAGTCCTGTGCCGCGTGCCTGCTCTCCATCCAGGCCGGTGAACGTCACCGTTGCCTGCACAACGGCAGGTTCAACACCTGGCTCGCTCAGAATCTCGGTAACGATCTGCCCGGTAGGATGATCGTGACGGAACCAGAGTACTCGATCCCGGACTTGCAGGTACTTGTTATCGACATATACGAAGCTGCCGTCTGGCTGCTTTTGCCGGCGGGTGATCGTCATAAAGTAATCACTAGGGTTGAATGCTGTGGAACCTTCCATCTTTACCTCTACTCTTTTCTTTGCATTCGCGAGAGCAATACTTCCGGGCCTTGGATTCTGAAGGTGTCATCATCCGAGACTCCTCACAAACAGGGCATGTCCACTTCACTCGGAGGCGATGGTGGTGGCGGTTATGACAGCCTCGACAAAGTATTTGAAGGTTCTCTACACGATTGTCGTAGCGATCTTCATTGCGGTGGTGAACTACCAATGACTCGTCACAACCACATGTCTCGCATATGGCTTCGTAGTGCTGGAATGCCAACCGCCGGTAATAGTTGGTGTTGATGCCACCCTTCCAGCGCGGATGCATCTCGCCTCTCAGATCATCATGTAACTGGCGCAAGTGGCTATCCGGGCGGCTAGCATGAGCTTTGAGCGCTTCGGAGATTTTCCTGCGATGCTCAGGATTCATACTCCGGTCGTCTCTTGTTCGCGGTCGTTAGCGACCTTGACATAGCTGCCGTCCGGTTGGCGTTGCCGGCGTTCGATCTGTCGGAGATGGTTGGATGGGTTGAACGTCATGCGTCACCGCCTTCCACCGCGATCTTCATCGGGATCGTGGCAACTGGTGTGACCACCTCTTCCACCCATGCCGGGCGGTGTGACGTCGCCTTCATGATCGACTCAAACTCGCGCTTGTCGAGCTGCAGGGCAATACCCTTCGACGTCGCCCATGCCAATGCTGATTCCGGGTCATACTGGAACTTCCGGGTTTCCCGGATACCAACACCACCAGGTAGCCGCTTGCTGCCGGTCTGCCGGTAGAGATCAACGGCGAGGTTGCGAACTGTCTCTTCCAGCTCGTCAACCAGAGCATCGGCATCGTCTGCGGTGTCAAAGATCGGCTGGTGTTCTGCCTTCCATGCCGCATACTCGTCGGCGCAATGCTGCTTGGCCTGGATAGCTGCATGCCGGGCTTCTGCCAGCAAGCAGAGATGGGATGCCAGCATCGCATCAGATACCTGGACCGGGGTTTCAAGGTCGGCAACCTGAGCGGCTGCCCTTTCGAGCGTGTCCATCACTTCACCTTTCACCTGATACCAGTCCTCATCCCGGCATCAGAGCGCATATATCAATACCCTGTATTGTACCACGTGGTATACCATCTGGTACATCCCCGGCCGGGGAAATAAGTCCTGATCACCCCGATCCTATGCACTTCGTTCCTGGTCACGCCGCCGTTCAGCACGTGCCGCCGAAACCAGCAGCGACCAGGTCGGGGGCAGGGAATCCCGTGAAACGGCCCGGACCCGAACTTTCAACCTCGATCGGTAATGCGCACTGGGATCGGCGATGATCAGACCGCACTCAGGTGGCAGCTCGTGTTCCGGGATCACGCCGTCAGGGGCTACGAAGTAGAACTCGTTGGAGTACATGAGCGCGAGCCTGCGCTTGGCAGGCTGTTTCAGTTCTCGCCGGAAATCCGCACGGCTGACCTTGACCTCAAACGCGAGCCGGCGGTGCTGCTTCGAGGGGTGACAATGGATAGCGAAGTAGTCGATCCGTCGCTCGTGGCCGGCACTGTAGCCAGCACCCAGACGCAGTTCACGGATACCGAACCAGTGGCCACCAAAAACGTGCCAATCGTTGTACTGGGTATCGAGCAGTTCATAGATCGCTTCGGCTGTCACCGGATCAGGCATGAGCCACCTCCGAACCTTCACCGCGCGGTGAATCGCTTTGCGCAAGATCGGTAACAGGTAGATTCCGATGTCGCTGGTGCAAGGAGTTCGGTGGTGGGTTTACGCAAATCGCAACCAGCCAGATCGTCGTTTCCGGATCCTGATCGGTAGGGAAGACCGGCAACCGCTGCCTGACCTGTGTTTTGCGGATAAGGGTAATTGTCCGCAAATGAAGGTTACGGCTCGTCATGGGCCAATCCGGCCATTGTCATTGAATGCCTGCCAGGTCACCGGCCAATGCTTCTTGAAGAGCTGCTCGTACTGGAGCGCCAGCTCTTCGATCTCGTGCTGCGGGTAGCTGGGAAACGCGGCTTCAGGATCATGCACCCGCAGACTCAGGAAGTGCATCAATGACCGGGGGTTGCAGGTCACCATGCCACGGCTGTAGATCGCTACTGGCAGGACCGACCTGGCAACCTCGGGCAGCACATCAGAATCGATCATTTCCTCGTAGGCATACCAGGCCGTCCGGTATACGTGTTCTTGTAGCCCGATCGCCGCGAGCTGTTCGTGCCGGCCACCATGAACGGCAACCGGTCGCATCGGCTTGAAGTTGTCTGGTTTGTGTGCCGGGCGGCCGGGATGCAGGACCCAGAACTTCGGCCGCAGCTCGTGATACCGTGCGCTCTCTTCGCTGTAGCCCCAACCGATGCGGTGTCGGTGATGCTCGCGCCAGACAAAGATTGGCGCGTCAACGCTGAACGTCATGGTGCCGGTCTCGAATGGCGAACCGTGCTTATGTCGAATCAGGGAGCGGATAAGGCCAGGGCCATCGTCGCCTGCTTCGAACGCAATCCGTGCCGCAGCTGGGTCGCTACTGGTTCGAGCTGCTGCCACAACCAGGTGATCGCCACCTGCCTGAACCATCAGGGTTACGTCAATATCGGAACTGAACTCGATCTCCACTATCTCGATCCTCTCAGGGAGCGAACTTGCCATCTGCAATCGCCATCAGCCGGGCACTCAAGCGATCAGGATGGAACGGCAACCCAGCTTCCTCCTCGGCTGTCAACGGATACCGGCGATGACAGGTTGCATCCAGGAAGACGCTGTCGTGAGCAGGCTGTGTCTTGTCACCTATTCCGTCGAGTGCCCAGGCAAACAAGGATTCGGCCACCTCGCGCCCCGGCGTTCCCCAACGGGAAACCGGAACCTGAACTTCCTTCATGTGCAGAGAAACGCTCGCATGCCAGACCGACCGGCCGGCAAAATAGACGTTTCACTCGTAGCCGATCCCGACATTTAGCAGCAGCCGGATCGTAAGCGGCCCCAGTGTTTCCATGTGTGCGCTGGCATTCAGTGGTACCTCGTCAGCGAACACGCACGGATTCAGATACGCCTGCTTCTGCCAATCATTCATGCTTCCTGCTCCTGTCTCGCATTCCACTCCCGGGTGTCGATCGGCATGTCCCGGCCGCAACAGCGGCAATGCCCCCAGCTCTGCCCGGCCGGCAGCATCTCTCTGCCGAGGGTCGTATGCAATCGCTCTACCTGGGGCGTCCGGCAATAAGGACACTGAATCCGGCGTCCTCGCATCGCGTTACTGGCTGTTTTGAGCGGTTTGACGCGGCGACTATCCTGCAACCTGTAGGTCATGTCGGCTCCGAGTCTGCTGTTTCGTCCTGCCAGTACCGCTCGAATTCCAGCAATGCCACCGATTCCGGCTTCACTTCCTGAAGCTCCTGGGCAAGGGCGAACGCATGACCCTGAGCTATGGCAAGTTCGTTCTCAACCGTTCTCGCCCACCCTGCCAGGTTCTCCATAGCCAGCCTTCCGGTCTCGATCGCCATGTCAACTTCGAACGGCTCCAACCAGATCTGGTCCTTGTGGGATATGTCACTCATTGGACCAGTTCCATACCGAGCGGCATCTGTCCGGCCGCAACACGAGCCAACCGGCTCCGCCGTTGTGCTGCTCCGGTCACCTGCTCAAAGTCCCGCCGGCATAGAGCGCACAGGTATGCGAGGTTCTCGTCACGGCAATCGTGCAGGTTGTACGGGTCAGCAGGACTGCCATCGTCGAAGTCAGTTCCCAGATGGACAACCGAGCACCTTGGGGTCACGAGGACCGCGTCATACAAGCCAATCGACGCAGCTTCCGTGCTGTTCATGCTCCGGGTTTCAATGGCTTCCCATGCATACCAGTCCACACTGCCAGGCAGTCTCAGGATCAGGTCATCGCCCGGTACACGACACCACTCGCAGCGATTGCCGGCTCGCTCCCTGATCCTGGAACAGATCGACTTCCAGTCAGCCGGGTATCTTTTATCGTTCGGCATGGCAATCACCTACCCTGTCGAATCAGGAAATCGCCGGCGAAACGCGGCTCGTAGCTCGGCAACCAGCGCATCATCTGCAATTAGTCGGTCAGTCGGTCTGTCACCAAGCAGGAGACCAACCAACCGATCAGCTACAACCGGCAGCGGAGAAAGATACCGCCCTTGCCACCTGACAGCGACCATCACTTGAACGGCATCTCCATCCTCTGACCTGGTTTCCGTTATGTCGATGCCCAGATCATTCCAGGTCTCCCCTGGTAGCTTCCCGCTCACTTCCTGATACCGAGCGCTCGCTCCACGGTCTCAAGTGCTTCACCACTCTTGACCATGTCCTGCGTGAATCGAAGCACCCGCCACCCGAGGGTGACGGCACTGTTGTATTTCCGGCAATCTTCACGGTAGCCACTGATCGTCTGGTGCCGGCTCAGCAGTGCCTTCCCGGTATGCGGGTTCTTCGCTCCCGGCCGCGCAACGCCCTCTATCTCGATCAACAGCATTGCAGCCGGTATCGCAATATCCGCTTTCCACCGACGAACCGGATGAAACTTGAACTGCCGCTCCATCCCGACAATGCCAGCTCTGCGCATCTCTTCGGCAAGCCAGGCTTCGTAGTCGGTTCGCACTTTGCCGGACTGCGTCATCTTGTGCAGCTGGGCTATGTCAATCTCGTTTTCAGCTCTCATAGTGTTTCCCCTAAACCCGGACTACTCGCGAGCAAGGCACAGGACTCTCGTACTTGTGAAGGCGCTTGCTCGCGCGTAGACTCAGGCTGGTGGACATTCCACAGACGTGTTGGTGTGTCCATCACTTCACCTAGCGGGACTTAGCCGGGAACCATGGGACCTCATTCCCACCCGGTAAACGTCCCGAGTGGCGGGCCAGCAATGGTCCGCCACTTTGCTAGAACGGGGCTTCCTCCACCCCATTCGCTTTCCTCCAGTCGAGGATCGTCCAGACCTCGCGTTGTGGATTCCGTACGGATTTCGGCAGGATCGCATGATCGGTTCCGAAGTCAGTGACCTGGATCGCGTCACAACATCGCGGGCATTCCTGGTACAGATACCTGCCCGTCCCACCCAACTGCTCGACCATGACCACCCGCGCACCTCGACATGCCGGGCAGACGGAACCGGTTCCGGAACAGGTCTGGCAGCCGCGAACATTCCCAACGTGCGAATAGCAGTGCGGACAGATCGTCCGGTCGGCCGGTTGACCGTGCTCGATCTCGATGTCCGAGAGAGACTGGATCGGCGGCCGTTGGACCTGTTGCAATACATAGCGCACGTCATTGGACGTCACGTTCTCGATGCCGGCGATGTCAGCGTCAGGCTGTCGAGGTGCTGCAATGCCTGGCACAGGTACGCCGGTGGATGGTGCACGGCACAGCGTCGCCGGGCCATGGCAATGACCTCAAGCTCTGCCTGCCTGATTGCGTCGATAGAGGTTGCTTCCGCCTCAAGCGCCCAGCGCAAGACGGTAGCGATCGTGGTGGAACTGAGCCGCGATCTCACCCGGCCGTCAATGACCAGGTCAACGCCGGATGGAGTCCACAGTGCTGCGAAGGATTCATTGCCGGCAAGTTCCGGCTGGAGTTTCAGAATTTCTCTATGGGGTGGCTCGGTGTCGAGTAGCTCGACCTGCACCGGTAGCGATACCGACCGGTGGCCTTCCTGGTTCCTCACCTAGCTCTCCTACTCCAGGGTGGCCTCATACACCCTGAATGACGCTATACGGTCAGCTCGAAAACCTCCTCTCGTCTGCTATCACCATTCCGGCCGTCGCCATCAGGTGAACCTGTCAGTGCCGCTGTAGAACCTGGCGCCGGCCGGAGTGCCTGACTGATCATGCCAATCTCGATCGCAGCTTCCCTGCTGGCTGTGTACTGCCGCTTGAAGCCGCGTTCGATCTGGCCGATCTGCCGGTCATCAGCAAGCGCAATGCCTCGGATGCCGCCATGCTGGGCAATGCATTCATCAGCAATAGCATTTCCGGTTCGACCGGGCAGACCTGGATACCAGTGCTTTGCCAACCGCATCACTTCCTGCCATGCGGTATCAGCATTTACCGGCAACTGGCCAGCTCGTTCGAGCACCTGCTCGGCATAGTCCCGCAATTCGGCCGGCGTTGGGAAGTATGTCGCCTCTCTCAAGGCCCTTCGCACAGCCTCGATCCAGACAGAATCATGCAGGTCTTGCAGGGCATCAGCGTACCCTGCACTGCGCTCTGCCGGGAAGTTTTCGCGCGGCCAGTTCGTCATAAGCCGATTCATGCCCGTGTCGAAACCTTCTGGAGTCATGCCATCTCCTTTCTGTATTGCAGTTAGGAGCATTGTACCAGATGGTATACCACGTGATACACATGGGGCGCGGAAGTATCCGGCTCTACTCTGACGAGCACATTCTGGTTCATGATTCGTGCCAGTTATTGATTTCGCTTTTCGACGGCTTCCTTCCAGCCAGCGAGGAAGTCATCATGCCCGGAGCGGTCGCCTTGCTTCTTGCGTGTTGATTGCCGTCGGGACTTTGCCGGCTCACCATCCAGAACCCATTCGTCGATCGTCGAAGCAACGGCAGTGAAATCCCAGGGTCGGCTTTGCCAGTACGGATCGCTCGCCATGTAATCCAGGTACTTCAGAATCTGCTCAAGCCGGTACCCCTGCTTCAGGATCCGTTTCACAATCGCCATCTGTTTACCAGCAGCTCCGTCCGGCAATGATCCACCCTTGATGCCACAGAGATATTCCCACGCCTGAAACGGTTCGCTCGGTATTCGTTCTTCCTTTTCTTCTGAGGAAACAGCGGGGCCGGAAGCGCGTGAGCGCTCCCCTTCGTTCTTTTTCTCTGAAGTAATCTCTGACGTAGTCTCTGGTATTGCTCTTCGATTTCCGGAGGTTTGATTTTCGGATTCCGAAGTTTCAATTTCGATTTCTGAGGTTTGATTTTCGGATTCCGAAGATGCATTTTCGATGCTCGAAGCTCCATTTTCGATTTCCGAAATTGCATCCGGTAGTTTCCAATCCTGAAGGGTATACCCCAGTGGCAGCAGATCATCCCGGATCTTGAGGAGGTCCAATTTGTACTGCCAAGTCCGGTCCCATCTGAAACGTGGGTTATGCCGGGCCATCACCCAGCCGGACTCGACAAGAGCCTGAATGTGACTCCGCATGGTGGAATCGCTCAGGTTGAGCATCGTCTCTGAACTCAGATCTGAAGCAGTCTTATATATCCAACCGGCTGTGTTCTCAGCTTCAAAGGGAATACCTTCACGAGCCGAACGCTCTCGTTCCTGAAGGAGAAACTTATCGAAATCATCCGTGCGCCGCTGCCAATACTCGAGTTGGGCCAGGATGACTGCCCGGATGTGATTGCCGGTCAGGACTACAAACTCCTCCTTGATGATGGCTCGCATCAGCTTTCGGGGCTCTGTCATACCCGTGCCCCCTTCCGGCTGTTGCAGGAACGACAGAGAGTCTGGAGGTTGTCGATGTCGTCGGAGCCACCAAAGGCAACAGGATGGATGTGATCCAGGGTCAGGTTCAACCAGGTGCCGCAGGTCACGCAGCGATACTGATCTCGCTCGTAAACGGCGGTACGGACTGCCGCGGGTATTCCTGAGCGGTTTGGCGTTCTCGACTCTTTGGCCATTGCTAACCGGCGGAACCTATCCTGAGCCATGACTGCGATTGCCCGAACTCGTTCCGGCATCGGTTCGAGTGTCAAGACTCGCGTGACTTGATCTTCCGTCACCAATTCCTCAATGCGTTCGAGGTCTCTCAGTCCGTTTCCGCCGCCTTCAAACTTCCGGACGAGAGTCTGAGCAGTACGAAGGATTTCATGGTTGCTGTCAAACCACTGATATGCCGTCACAATGGTGGACGGGTCATCGTAGAAACTGGACTGTCCAGGTGGAACAATCAAGCAGATAGTAGACCGCTCTCCATCCTGGATCATTGGAACAGAGTCGATAATGAGAGTGAGACCTTTCCAATCGATCTCAAGCATCTTCCCACCCCCAATCACCCTCGTCCTTGCGGTCACGCCAGATAGCTGCCATACGCTCGAACTGCTCCCAGAACTGCGGCCAAACACCCTTACTCGCCTGATAGGAGCCATGGTAGCGGCTGTCAACGTCATTTGCCGCAGTAACCATCCCAATCAGCACCTCGGCTTCAAGCAGTACAGGATCAACCGGTTCGACTTCCTCCGAGAAATTGGAAGCGCCACCTTCACTGCCGGCATTACCCTCCGGTTCCAGGGCAGCCGATCGTGCCTGGTCGATCTCAGCTTGCAGTGTCCGTGTTGACCAGCCCTTTTCGTAGGCCATCTCCAGCCACCTGGTCCTGTCATCCGGATCATCAATCGGTGCCACGATTCTGTGGTGGGTATATGACAACCGATCGTCCCGCTGATCCTGTGGAATCCGCCGGGCTACCCATGCCCGGTTCTGGAGCGTGCCATCCTCCAGATGTGTGATCTCGATAGCATCTGCATGATCCTCACCCCAGCGCGGTTCACCGTAATTCAGCCAGTCTCCCAAGGCCCAATCTGCTCCACGTTGAAGTTGATCGAGTACCGGGAACAGCATCGCCCAATCGTGGAATGACAGCGACTCGGGCAATGTCACCCCAACGGCAGATACCACAACACCCGGCATGATCTCCAAACCGGGGAGTCCATCGGTCGTCCAAAAACCGGTCGTCACCGGCATGGCTTCACCTAGCATTGAATTGTTCTCTTCTCTAGCTGGTGCCGCTCCTCATCGCAGCAACCAGCCGTCTCGCCTGTCCTACATTCAGCTCGGCAATGACACTATTCCAGCTCCCGCTCCACGGGTCTCCGGTCACGATGCTTTTCTCTCCCAGGTTGTTCCGTATCCAGAACATGCACCGGCCGTCTTCCCATTTCGCCTTCACCTGAGCATGTCTGACCTTCTCCACCAGCGATGCCGTGAGCAGATCATCCTCATCAAGCTGCGGAGCTTCTGGCTCTGCCTCGGGAATCGACGCCGGCACCACAGCTTCCGGTCGGGCAGGTTCGAGCAGCTTCCCGGATCCGTATCCGGCATGAGCCAGTGCCCGTGCAATCGCTCGATCTTCAGCCGTCTCCGGGTCTGATGCCCAACCGAAACCTGACGTCGTGATCACGGCTGTTCCGTCAGCTTCCTGATCCGGCTCGACAATGCGAGCTGATACCAGGCACAAGCCATTCTCATTGATCCTGACGATCTCGGTAATGATGTCAGCGGCCGGCGAGTTCTTTCTGAGCAACCCAAGCTGCTCAACAACCGGCATGCCCTTGTTCACGTCCTGCTCTACTGTCATTCAGTTGTCCTCCACCTAGCGCAAAGCGTGAACCAGGGACCTCACCCCCTGGTCACGTTATCGGTTCGTGGTCTTGCGAGCCTTCTCGATGTAAGCCAGAAGCCCCTTGCGATGCGCGTACATTGGCGCAACGTTCTGGGTTTCCCAGCGATAGATCGTCTGCTGGCTACGGACGTCGATCTTCCGGGCCATTGAGAGTCGTGAATCTCCCAGTGCCAACCGGGCTGCCAGAATCGCTTCCGGGTTGATCGTCTCTCCATCGGCCAGGAACGTCGGGATTTCATCGAGTGGCGGCAAATCGACCCCATGCCGCTGCGCTGGCAAACCTACCTCCTCTGCTGTAAGCATTTCATCACCTCCTCTCTGTAGCTTAGTCTGATGGTATACCAGATGCAATAGACTAGCATCCCCTACCGGTCCCGGTTGGCTACTCCAGGCATCAATGCCGGCATCTCATTGCGTTCATATGCCTGCGGGACAGCGACCTCGGACCACTCCCCCATCGTGGTCCCGTCCGGCAGCATCGTCCACGCCAGCAGCGCTGATTCCATCGTCATCACGCCGGCGTCGATCGCCGTGACCATCGCCTTGATTACGAGGATCAGTTGCCGCCAGGCAGCTCGCTGCTGCTGGGGTTTCTCTGTTACCGGAATGCTGAGCTTGTACCGCCGGGATCGTGCCTGGAACACGACCATGACCTGAGAACGATCCTCGAAGGTCGCGTAGCTGTCCGCTCCGAACCGCTCCATAACCAGGCGCTTCAACTCATCCTGGCTCTGCGCGACCGGGACCTTCGTGTCTTCGGCGTATACTCGTGGCTTGCTTTTCATCGCGTCCTCTCTGCCCTGTTTGCGTGAGCCTCTTGTGCCGTTCCAGGAGCGCGTCGTGGGAGTTCAGCAGTACCGCTACATCGAGGCGTGACGTCTGGCCGGCCAGGAAGCGGTGTGCAATCTCCGCGAGTTCGGCGTCATTCAGGATGGTGCGTGTTCCCGATGATCTCACCTCGACCTCCATTCGCAAACGGGTTGACCACTTCCACGCAATCAGCGCAGCGGTGAACCCGGTAAGACCGGTCGCTATCCCAGCAATAGAAATACCTGGTGACCGGCTTCAAGCAACCGTCGCAATACTTGATATGCGGTGGGGACTCACCTACTCCCCAAACGTTGCCGGCATCGTCGCGGAGCCGGAGACTGTGATCCTGGATCGTCAATGTCGCCCTCATCAGGAATCCTTTACGTCAATCACCGCGCGGTGGAACTACGGCAGCTCCATCTCCAGCAGTTCAGTCCAGTCGTAACTGGTTCCGATGCCGTCTGCTTCGAGCAGCTCATCCCGTTCCCGGGCCGCTTCAACGGCATCGTCGTAGTCGCCAGCCATCAGAGCAGCAACGAATTCACGTTCGCCAGGAATGCCCATGCAGCCGTACCGGTCGCAATTGATTGCAGTGTCCATGTAGCAGAACCCGCACACGTCCTGAGGATCACCCCAATCCATGTACATCGAAGCCGGCTGGGACGACCGGCGTTCGGTCAGTCGGTTGGTTGGTCGGTTGGTGATAGTGTTCGGATTCAGAGCTTCTTCAATGGTCAAGCCCGTAAGAACCAGCAGGGTGTCAATGAGGGCGCGGTGCGAGTTCAGTGCCTGGTCGGTTGGTCGGTCAAGGGTGGTCAGTCGCTTAGGCATCGTCATCACCGTCCACCCATGCAGTCTGCTTGACCACCAGCTCGAACGCGGTGCCATTCGGCAGCCGGATTTCGAGAGTATCTCCTGAGGGATACCGTCCGGAGGAGAACAGGAAGACGTTCTGCTTGCGGGTGATGTTGAGATACTGGGACGGAGCCGTATCGTCAGGATCGGCCGTACCAACCAGTCCGATGATCTGCTCGTTCTCGAATGCATCCATCAGGTCGGATACCGAGGTAATGCTCTCCGTATTGTCGGTTGATCGGTCGGTCGTGACCGAGTGGCGGAATACCTGGTTCATGATTGTCATGCTTTTGCCCTTCACCTAGCTGCCTGTTTGTGGGTGCGGCCGGCACCGCCTCATACAGTGCCGGCCGCTTCTATCCGAGAATCTCTCCGGTTTCGGTGTCGATGTCACCATCAACCAGTGGAGTCATCACGCCCTCGGTCCGTGAGACTCGCCCGAACTCCCAGTCCTCCCGTTCAGCCCGAGCCATCAGGCTGCCGAGATGCTTGCAGATGTGCCCGTAATAGAATCCCGGGCAACTGCACACCCAGCCCGACCGGCGGCGGGTCAGGGTGTATTGCACATCGTCCTGGCTCTGGCTCAGGGTGATGTACTGCCGCTGTTCCTGTTCAGGAACGACCAGCGTCCGCACATGCATCGAGTTAGCCCGGCCCTGTGCTTCGCTGATCTGTGTCGCGAGCGGCTTTGTCGAGACTGCCATCACTTCACCTCCTCTGATTGCATCCTCATCTGCAACCGCTGTTTCCTAACTGTATAAACTATACCACGTGGTATACCACGTGGTATAGCTAGATAGTCCTGGTTAATCGGTCACTTGCCGGTCAGTCAGTTGGTCAGTCGCGTGACTGACTGGTTACACGGCTGCCTCCAGGCCGGCGAACAAAGGCAGGTTCTTGGCTTCATCCAGTTTCCGCAGCGCCAGCTCGGAATTGGCAATCGCCTGGCTGTGATAGCTCTCCTTCAGCTCGAAACCGACTGCCGAGCGTCCCTGCTCAATCGCTACATACGCTGTGCTGCCAATCCCCATGAAAGGATCAATCACCGTGTCGCCGGGGTTCGTGTAGAGCCGGATGCAACGCCGGATCACCTCGAGCTGCAACGGGCAGACGTGTTTCTCCTGGTCGGTCTCTCTCGCAAACTTCCATCCGGTCAGTACGTCGGTCTCGCGGATATCGCTCCAGACCCCGTGAGCATCCCTGATCCATTCCTCGGTCGTTACCCAGCCCTCAGGGTTGGTATGCGGATCGTAGAGCGCTCGCACCGGGATGCCGTCACCAGGCTTGCGAAACACCATCACGTAATCGTTCACGGCCGGAGCGAGTTGCCGGGCATCCCGCTTCCCGGTAGCAAACATCAGACTGTGCAGCTTCTGACGCTGTGCGATTGCCTGCGGGTTCTTCGGGATCACGAACTCGCCGGACCATTCCAGTCCGCCAGCCGTCACGATGTCCACCACGGCACCGCGGAAGTCTCGCCGGCCCATGAAACCGTGCTGCACCTTGGTTGCCATGAGCTGCTGGATATGGATGCAGGCGACACTGCCGGGAGCGAGCACGCGGTACAACTGCTCGACAAAGAACCGCATGTTCAGGCCGAACGCCGAGGCTCGCATGTCGATCCCGTCAATGTTGTTACCCATGTCTTCCACCTTTCCTGAATAGGCGAAGAGGGCACCAAACGGGATTGACGTAACACAGTGCTGCACGGAATCAGGTTCCAGGTACTCGGCCATGCCGGTAATGCAGTCGTGCAGGTGAATGGAGTACGTCGGTCGGTCATGCTGTCGGTCTGTCAGTTGGTCAATCTTCATCCGGGAGAAATCCTTCCTGAATCATGCGTGCCAGGTAGCGATGGAAACCGGCATGCTTCATCACGTCATTGAACTTGTCAAAATCGCGCTGTTCTTTATGATCGGTAGCAACATCTGTCCAGTAATCTGCTTGTTCGATGTGCCACCGCCGGAGGTTGTCGAGAGTCAGTCGGTGCGGTTGCTCAGCTTCCAATGCCAGCCAGCCTTCAGAATCCGGCCCGTGAGCAACGCCATGCTCTTCAATGGCTTCCAGGTCGCATTCCAGCTCATCCTCGGAAATACGGGCCGTTATGCGCCGCTGGGAGTGCAGGAAGAGCGACAGCCGCCGATCTCCCTGATACAACCCGAGGTACCAGTAGCCACGATCCATCCGTTCAAGCCTGGCCATGGTCACATCAGTGATCGTGATGTCATCCGGTTCACCCCTGACAGCCAGGATGCGCTTCACTGGCTCCGGATCAGGCAGGCAGTCGGTCTGTTGGTCAGTCATTCACGAACGACCGTTCGGCGGCACATGGACATAACATCTTCAACGTCTACATCATCCGGAGTGACAATCCCGAACCAGAGCTGGGCGAACCCGTTTCCATTCAGGAATTGCAGGGCATCCTCTTCTCCGAATGCTGCGTCGTCGATCGCGTGCAGGATCACAGCCCCTGCCAGCTTCTGCTCGGGAGAGTAGTGGGGTGATTGCCAGATGCCCCGGTTGGCGTGCATAGGTGAATAGCTCATGTTCGACCTCCCATTAGACGATCTCGGAGATGTAGGAACGCCAACGCTGCAACCACCGGCACGACTCCATTCCCAATGATTCGCAGGCGGTCCCTCCGATAGGCCAGCCCATCAGCGCTTCGCAAAACTGCGGGTTCAGTACCCGGGAATGCTTGAAGCCACTCCCGCCATTCTTCGTCGCCGGCATTTCTTCCGGGTGGCCAGATCGAACTGTCGCATCTGTCAATGTCTGGCTGCTGCCACGACCTCCCGAGCTGTGACTGTCCATGGCCGTCGGCGTGGGCCACCTCATCGATGCTCCTGTCAACGACGGGTTGCCCCGCATCATCCTGTCTGATGATCGGCCGCCGTCGGCCGCCATAGGAGTCGGCCATTTCAACACCTCCGCATTGAGGGGGGGGTATTCCTGCGTTGTTGTGACGGGTTGCCGTCGTTCTTCGCGTCCTGGGTCGTTGGAGTAGGCCAGAATGAAGAGTCTCTGTCGCCCTTGTGGAGCCCCGACATTGCCAGCCGAAAGCACGTCCCATTCCGCATCGAACCCCATCGTGGCCAGGTCCCCGAGTACATGCTCAAGTCCGCCCCGAACAAGCTGGGGAACGTTCTCCAGAAAGACGTATCCGGGTCGAACTTCGTGAATGACACGCGCGATGTCTGGCCAGAGCCAGCGGTCATCGTCTGTGCCCTGTCGCTTGCCGGCAACGCTCCACGGCTGGCACGGGAATCCCGCAGAGACGATATCCACGACTCCACGCCACGGTCTGCTATCGATGGTTGTGAGATCGTCCCAGACAGGAGCGCGATCCAGGGTCTTGTCTTCCATCCGCGCCACGAGAACGGCCGCGGCATAGGCTTCCCGCTCGACGTAGAGCACACAGCGATAGTCGTCTCCGAGGGCCAGTCTGAGTCCGAGTTCGAGTCCTCCAGCCCCGGCACATAGAGCCATCCCATTCACGACCGCCCCTCTATTCCCAGAGCGATCCGGTACTGCTCTTCCTGCGCTTCCACATCCTGCAGGAATCGAGCCTCCTTTTGCCAGACGTTCTCGAATACCGCTCGCTCCAACTCGGGGACGTAGGGAAGGTGAACCCGCACCGTTTTAGTCTGTCCCTGCCGGTATGCACGACGCACTGCCTGGTACATCCGCTCAAAGCTGTCATCGAACCCGGCAAAGATCATGGCCGTCACGTGTTGCAGGTTCAGGCCGTAGCCAATCAGTTGCGGCTTGGAGATCAGGATCGGGAAATCGCCTGCCTTGAACCGGCCGAGCATCTCAACACGATCCTCAACCGACATGGAACCGGTCAGAATTCCGTGGCCGGTATCACCCAGGACCTCGGACAGGATCACAGCCTCTTCATCGAACGTGGTCCAGATGATGACCTGTCGGCCGGCCGCGACCTCATCACGTGCGGTGTCAACAACGTGACCGACCTTCAGGGAAGGGATGCGCTCGATCTTGCGATCTTTGCCTTTGCCGGCGTACCTGAACCCGCGAGCGATCTGAAGCAGCTTCTGTCGCACGGTCATCGGAACCCGCTCATCAGCCCAGAGACCGACGCCGTACACGGTGAGAGTTTCCGACAGCAGCTCTCGCTGCTCAGGGGTAATGTCGATCTTCGTTTCAATGATCTCGGGATCCGGCAACTCTGCGAGCACATCCTTGAAGCCGAATCGTGCCGGATTGCGCATGTAGACAGACCACGTGGACATAAACTGATAGAACGCTTTACGAGCATGCGGCTTCACAGTCCATTCACCGCGCTTGTCACGCTCGAAATACGTCCAGAGGATGTCACCCTCGGAGCGCAGCTTCTCAAGGAATGCAGCTTGGCTGGCGTATTCCATGGCCTCATTCGGAGCCGGAGTCGCCGTGCAGCTCAGCTTGTACTCGATACCGCGAGCGCTCTTGATCAGGTTCCACTTGATCGTGCCGCCGCCGGTTCGCAGGATGCTGCTCTCGTCCGCCGCAACACCACCCAGCAACCGCAGCTCCGAGATCGTGCCGGGAATGAACTTTTCATAATTGGTCAAGCCGATTGCCGGACCATCCTGCCGGCAAAATTCGATCAGGGCATCCCGGCTGCCCAGCATATCCGGCAACGTGTCACCCGGATACCACTCGACAAACATTTCAACGACCTGGGGAATGACCTGGAGTGGTGCCAGGATGAGTACCGGTCGGTCGGTCAGTCGTGATACCTGGCGGCACCATTCCAGATAAAGCGGCGTCTTGCCGAGGCCCGTATCCATCCAAACAGCGAACCGCTTCGCTTCCAATGCCATTTCCAGCGACCATTCCTGGTAGTCGTAGAGATGATCAGCCAGCGGGATAGGTGTTCCGGCCGGCGGCAGGGGAGTCATCCCAAGCCGGTCAATGAACCTGGCCGGTGTCGTAATCGTGTAGGTGTCGGTTTCCCAGTCGTAATCAATCTGACTCTCTGGCAGCGTCTTGGCTTTCAGAAAGAGGTCATACTGCTCAAGACCGTAGCTACCGAACTCGAGCGCTGCGACGTCTCCGGTCACGGTTACGCTCATGACGTCACTGCCATTTCGGACAGCACGGTGTCGACCGGCTCCAGGTCGTTTTCTTCCGGTTCCGGGAACAGTGAGTACACCCCGCGCTTCATCAGCATGAGATCGGCTACATCGTCCCAGAGGTCATAGCCGGGTGCGGTCGTGGCCATGTTCCGCATGATCAGGATCACCGGATCATTCAGATACCAGCCGATCACCGCATCACCGTGCAGCGTGAACCGAACGCGCCGCCGCTCTTCCTCGGTTCTTCCGAGCCACAGATAGTAGCGCTCCTGAATCCAGATACGTTCGCCACCGTCGGCGAGCATGAGGCGCAGGGACGCTCCGTAGTCCTGGTGGAAGACGGCCGGAGTGCGAACCAGGGCAATTGCCGGTAGAGCCAGATAGCTCTGGAGCATGTCTGTCAGAGCGGTGTCTATGCTGATTGAAGACTTGCCACCGTCACGCATGGTCAGGGTTTCGCCCTGCACGGGCCACTGGAACGATTCGGGGAGGTAGTCGTAAACAGGGGAGCGGTGGTGAATCCGGATCAGTGCAGTGCCATCGCACCACCAATGATGCCGGCCGTCACTGCTGTCCTGTACCTGTATCGGGGTAATCTCGGGAGAGGGTTTCAGGCATGCGCGGAAATACCGGCGCATGGCCACGTGGTCATACATTGCTCTTCACCTAGCCTGTGCATCCCGGCGGTCCTCATACCTGTCCGAAATGCAGTCGAATCAGCCTCCGAACAGCCGCTGCCACCATGAGCGCGGCTCGGTCGGTTGGTCTTGCGACCGGTCGGTCTCGTGCTGGTGTACCTCCTCTCTCTGTGCCAGTTCGGCCCGTAGCTTCTCCAGTTCGCTTGCCTGGCTGGTGGCCGTCACTTCCAGCTCTGCAACGGCGTCTGCCTGAATCGTCATCTGCTCTGTAAGCCGGGCAATCTCGCTGTCACGGGTTTCGACCTGTACCTCGAGCCGTCCGATCTGGGTGGCTTGCTCGGTGATCTGGGAGATCAGCGGTTGCAGCCATTCGTCACGCACCATTTCGAGCTGCTGGTAGGCAGGAATCACGGCCTGCTGTGGTTCGGGGCGTGGCCGTGCCTGACGAGGTGCGGAAGGTTCCGGTTCGGTGGCAGGTTCTGGTTTGACAGGCCTATCAGCGGGTGCTTCTCCGGTGAACAGGTCAGCCCGGCGGATATACCACTTCCCGTCAGCCTCCTGATAGCCGGGCAACGTCTTGCGCTTCACCCGCAGGTAGAGCGCGTTCGTTGTAATGCCGAGCAGCTCCGCGGCTTCAGCCAGACTGAGAGCGTCCACAACCTCGGCGGGTTGCGGGGTTTCTTCAGTAGTGTCAGCCATTGAGCCGGTCGGTCGGTCATGCTGCCAGTCGGTCTCGTTACTCATGGAGCTACTCTATACACCCTGTCAGAACCTGTCTAGCCCTCGAACAGCATCCCGTGCTCGATCAATGCTGCCCGGGAATCGCGACCATCGAGATAGCCGAGATACCAGTCATGGTCACGGTCGAAGCACGGTAAACCGTCGAACCCGAACCTGAATCCGTCCGCATAGTCGTATGAAGGCAGGTCGCAGGCCAGCTGCAATGCCGTAACCGGAGCAGTCTCGAACAGGTCCATATCAAGCTTGCCGCGCTTCACAGCAACGGCATACAAGCCGCAACCGGACCATGTCGTGTACGGGGCAATGCCGGTTTCAAGGAATGCTTGCCAGGTGACGGCCGGAGTGATCCGGTCAGCATCGGTCATGTTCATGATGCCACCGCCAATGCAGCATCCCGCCGCCGGTGGAGTTCCGCCACCTCGTTCGGTGTGACGGCGATCTCGATACCGCGATAGCCGCAAACGTTGCAGCAGTCATGCCAGCGGCCATTCTCGAGCTGGCTCTTCATCCGGCCGGCACAAACCGGACACAGGTACGGGATCGTCCCTGCCTCATCAGTGACGCCCTCGACTCTGCTGCTCATCATCACTTCACCCTTTCTGATAAGGGAGCCTCACCTCCCCAAACAGCAGGACTGCAATATACCACGTGGTATACCATCTGGTACAGGTACACAGGTCATGAGTCACCGCGCGGTGAGGCTTACGGGGTAGGGGAGCCAGGTTGAAGGAGCGGTTCCAGTGCTTCATAGATCAGGGCCATACGGACCCGGGCCGCTGGTTTATCCATCCATGGCCACCATCGCCGGTGAACAGCCAGGTGGTTGTGCAGATTCGCTCCAGGAAGTTGCCACCAGGGCATCACCTCGACAACGGTGTCACCGAGGTCATGGATCGCGCCAGTATCAACCCAGGCCCAGATCTGATCGATTTCAGCATCAGTTGCTTGCCGGCATCCTTCAATGCCGAACCGCAGAACCAACCCGTCCTTGTGTTCCCGAATCTGCTTCTGGAGGGCTGGGGGCAGACGATGCCAACCCCTGACCTGTAGCCGGAGCTGGTAGCTGCGCAGATCGCCGCCATGACGACGTACTGCATTGATGATGCCGGTCTGGTGATCGTGAACGCTCAAAGGGTCCTCCTGTCCTATATCGGTTTCGTTGTTATCACGAGCACCGGCGCCGGCCGATTCCGTGCCACATTGCCGAGTACCGAACCGATCAGGACTAACGGCCTATGCATCACCTATTTACAATCTAGGGGATACGCGCTATATTTATCGTAATGAGGCAACAGGAACCGATCAGGAAGGGACTCTCAAATGACGAACACACAGGCTCACGACTTCAACCACTTCGCTTGGAAGATCATCATCGACTTCGCAATCCGTTGCGCTGCATCTGCCGAACGACTTGGTGATCCGACCGAGCTTGATCGTTCCCAAATCCGGATGGCTGGCATCCCTGGCTGCAAGGCCAATGAGTGGTGGAGTGTTCGCCGGATTCTCGATACCGCCGGAATCGCTTACTAACTGTCCGAAGATCACACAAGGAAGGGACCGACCAATGAACAACCTCGATACTCGTGAGACCCAACTGCTGGCAATCGGCGGCTCGCTCTGGGAGAAAAATGGCCATCGTCGCATCTACTTCAATGTCCGGATGCTGACAGAACTCCTCGGTTACAAGATCGCCTACCGCCGGAACAGCATTGATTGGGCGACCCGAAACGGATCGAAGATCAGCAACAGCACCGCCTATCACGTCGTCGATCATGTCAACCGATCCCGGTTCCACTATGACCTGAACCGCGGCGTCTTTAGCTGGTACGACTCGATCTCCCGCGAGACCGCTAACGAGATCGTGGAGGCCATCGAATCCCTGTCAATCAACCAGGTGGCTGCATAAGCCACCCCCTCTACCGGTGAAGCATCCGGTACTGATGAGGCCAGCAGGCCGAAAGTGTGGAGGAACTGACCGATGGCTCGATTCTCATACTCCGATCCGATTCCGACAGGTTTTCAGTTGCAGGTAACAGGCTTCAATGCTGCCGGAGACTTCGTTTCTGATGGTCCGTTTACCACGTTGAAGGATGCACGAATCGCCCGTAACGCCATGGAAGCAGCCGGATGCGAATCGCTATACATTGCGATGGAGCGGATTGAAGACGAGATGGTGCCAGCACAGGGCTAACGGAAAACAGGCGGTGGAGTTCGCCGCCTCCCGTCTACCGGGATTGCCGGTACTGACGAGCGCATGAGGGCGCGAAACGGGATAGGTGAAGATGATGACGACTGACAAACACGAGCCGGTCAAGGACATGATCCGGCTGGCGTTCCTGATGGAACGTGCTGCTGCGATCCTTGAGAAGTACGACTGGAAGGAAGCTGAACTCGAAGCCGTTCAGAACATCCTGGCATCAGCCGAAGAGGACATTGAACTGCTGTCGGAACGGACTCAGGGCTAGCCACCAGGACGGACGGGAACTGCCGTGTTCCTGTTCGTCCACGATCATCTACCAAACGACCTGTAATTATGAGAGGGAACTATCCATGACAGAGTTTGTAATCGCCCAGGGTGAGGGCTATGGTGGACAACCTTATGAGGTTGGCTCGCTGGTTTGGGAAGACCTGCATATTTTACAGGACAGCGCCCCCGATGCCGAGTTCCCGACCGTCACCGTTCGCAGTGGCACTCGTGAGGTTGAACGTGGGGCGGTCATCGTCCTGACAGCCAGCGAGGAATACGTACGCGAGGATGGCCTGTCCTTCGGTGTCGGTGACGAGTCCGGTTACATCTACCGCGCCACCGTCCGGCCGGCTACAGCCGAGGAAGCCTCTCCATCCATCACCCGGCACGAACACCGGATGGCCAAGGTTGCTGCCATGGAGCAGGCCAAGCGGCTGGCTGACACGATCATCCTGGCAGCCCGTGAGGCTGGCTCGCTGACCAATGACGAGCGCATGCCACTTGCGCTGGACGGTGACAGCATCCATCTCAACAAATGGCACCGGGTCATCGTCTCCGGTGATACCGTGGAGTCTCGCTCCAGCTACACCATGGACGCAACCAATCACAGCGCGATCGTCACTGATGCAGCCATCGCCGCCGAGGTGCGCGAACTGCTGGCAATCCTGAACGGGCAGGGGAGAGCATGAGCAAGCCAGAGATACTGTCACTCAAGCAGATGGCCGAAGAGTTGGGGCTGTCACCGTCGACCCTGAATGCTCAACGCAAGAACGGCCGGCTGAACGCGGTCAAGGTTGGCGGTGCATGGATTGTCACCCGAGCCGAGGTCGATCGGTACGCTCAGGAGAGCCTTGGCAAGCAGGGGCGACGGCGGAATGTTATTGGTACCCAGTTCGGCGAGGTGAGCCGCAGCGACTACCAGGTCGTACCAGTGGTTCAGGCCGGTCTCATTCATCTGATGCTGCTCCAGCCCAGCATCTGGGATTTGCGGCTGGGTCGCGGGGCGTGGCCATCGGAGATCGTCACCGGCCTCAACCTGGCCCGGACCAACCAGATGCGGCATCATGCGATTATCGACTACGGAGACCCTGAGTACGGCCCGACACATGTCCTGCTCGAGGATGGATCGCAGATGGAGCTGTACCGTCTGCCTGGCAGCGGTCAGGAATCGCTGGTTGTCCACACATCACTGGGGTCTGCTCACGATGTCAAACAGGAGCAGTTGCGCCGCATGTCAGCACACTATCAGGAGGATTTCTTTGGTCAGGACCGGCCAGCTCTTGACGTAACCCGCAACCCTGACAACACGCTGGTGATTGAATCCCTGGAGCCGGATTTCCGCGGCTCCGAGGATGGCGACCGGGCGATTGCCGGCCGGGTCGTTCTTGAGGGCGTAGAGGCTGCGACGATCATTGAACCGTGGCAGGCTCCACATTTTGACTACGGCGCAACCCGGAGGTTCCGGGATCACATCATGACCCGGCTGGACTATCTGGTGCAGCTAACTCCAATTCGCCCGATAACCATCACCTGGAATGATGGCAGTACAACCAACCTGTAGGAGGTGAGAATGTCTACCAGCATGATCCTTGACCTGCACGGTCGTACTGCGTCGTTCGCTCGCAAGATGGGTGACGAGGCCCGGCGCAATCCAGCCCACACCCCTGACAGTCGCGCTGAAATGCTCGGGATGGAAGCGGCGTTCACCCGTGAGAGCGAGGTCATCATCCTGGACCCGGATGCCGGCCGGTTGCTCGGAGCGCTTGCCGAACAGTTCCCGACGGATTATGAGCTGCAGGAATCGGATGTCAGCTACCGGCATACGGTGCTCTGGTTCGAGGAAATCCCTGAGATACCAGTCACGAGCCAGACACTCGCCACGCTGTTCAAGACTGACCCCGAGCGCAACTTGCAGGGCATCGCGTTACCAGTGATCCAGTGGAGCACGGGCCAGTCAGTGAATGTGTGTCCGTTGATCATGATGCCGGAGCGACATAATGCCATGAACGCATGGTCGATCCCGTGGGGGTTCGGCCGATCGATTGACGTGCTGGTTGAGCGGTCACAGAATCCGATCCGGCCAACCCTGGAGATTGCTGGCGCGGATATTGACATCCTCAGGCTCACTGGCGCGTTCCTGCTGCTTCGCCGGCAAGGGCTGCTTGAGGAGGAGAAGCTGCCGATACCGCGCCAGTTGCGACGGCGGCTCGAACGGGACCGGATTACCTTCACTGAGACGGCGCTCTATCTCCACCTGCCGGCCGGGCACCCTGCTCCTGAACGGCGGGGTGGGGACGTTGAGTGGTCACGTCGTTGGTTGGTGCGGGGTCACTGGCGGAATCAGTGGTACCCCAGTGAGCAGGTCCACCGGACAATCTGGATTTCTCCGTATGTGAAGGGGCCGGAAGATCGACCGTTCATCGGTTAGACGCAGAAACACCCGGTCGGGAATTGAACTCCTCCGGGTGTTTCATTGCCGGACTATGCTCCGGCCACAGCCTGCCGGTCCCGTGCACGGTCCTGGCAGGTCTTGGTTGCGGCGATCGGATTTGCACCGATGACCTCCGGGGTATGAACCCGGCGCTCTGCTGCTGAGCTACGCCGCTATGGTCGAGCTGACTGGTTGAATGCCCAAGGCCGCTGAACCTCATCCGGCCAGCTCTCTCCCGGAAGTAGGTCTCCGGAGACTCTCCAATTTCAAGGTATCACGGATCCCGGACACAAACTGCAGCAAGTGATTCCGGGATTCTGCAACTCAGAATCTCAGGCAGCATCCAGTAGCGGCAGCCGCCGGCCAAACCGGAAGTAGGGGCCAGCCATGTTGCCGAAACCAGTCGGCCAGCACTCCATCAAGACGTTCTCGGTTTCCTGAGAGTACCTCGGCTTGCCGGCGGCATCCTCCCGAACCATCCCGCCGATCGGGTAGCCTAGCCTTGGCACACCACCCATCTCACGGAAGAAGTCGAGCATATCGATCCGATGTCCATCGACCGTCGTGGTGTTCACAATCTGGAATGTCTTGCCGTCATAGGTGAACTCTTCGACGTTCGGATCAACTGGCTTCGGCGTTGATTGCTGAGTGAGCCTGACGAACTCTTCCCAGCGACCACCTCGAAGCCTTGCCGGGCAGTTCTTCCCTGAGCAGTTCCAGTGCTGGCGCATCTTGTTCTTCGGAGCTGGCCCATGATCCCAGAGGTAGCGCACCAGTCCAGCCCCATTCGCCATTGTCTTGTTGAAGTCGCCATCGCTGTTGACGCAGAACTCGATGCCGGACGTACTCTGATTGCAGGCAGTTGATCCGGCATGCCACGATCCTTCGATCAGTGGAAGGTGCTGGATGATCTCTTCATCGTCAACGGTGAGATGCCAGGCGACCTGATCTGATCCACCGCCGTTCTCCATGAATCTCCGGTGCATCTCGGCATTCGCGCCGTGGTTCAGGTTGGCGGTTTCGTGAATGACCGGTTCCGGGTTAGGAACCATCTGCAACTGCTTGCGGTTCACATTCCCGGACGGCAGAATCGCAACCCTGAACGGGACGCCGTTGATCTCGGTTTCCTGGATGATGCCGGTCGGTCGGTCAGTAATTGTCGCAGCATAGGCCGTCAGAGCATTACCGCGTGATGCGATGCCCTGCCCGTAGCCATCACCAGGCCATGCCCAACGACCGTTCAGGTCGGAGAGCTTGTTGCAGATGCCTTCTTCGACCATGTATTTCGCTTGCTCCATAGCCTTCAACCGGGGATCGTGCTCACTCCAGGGACCATACCCGCAGAAGTAGTTGAGCCAGTGCGCCACTGTTGCCCGGATGCCGCCGGCCGGAGTGGAGAAGGTCACCGCGCCATCGTACGGATTGTGGTTCACTGCCCCCAACCCGCTCGGATTGTTCTTGTCCCGGACGATCCTTGATTGCCAGAAGGCCGATTCGACGGCGATGTCGGCCGCGATCAGGTCCCAGTTGACGATGATTCCCAGGTGCTCGTACCGTTTGCACTCAGCAATGATCACATCACCAACCTCATCGGGTGGAGGCTTGTACCGGCCGTCGGGCGCATACGGCACCGCTGCTGATGGACCGTTAGCCCTGAACCACTGGTTGATCTTGTGTGCTGTTACCGTGCCACGTCCTATTCCGGACGATGATCCAGAGTACGTCATAGCAGTCTCTCAATCTGTTGGTGCCCAGCCGAGCTTCGTCTTGAGGTCGGTGACCTCACGCTCCAACTGGGAGATGTGCAACCTCTGTTCAGCATTTTCTGCGCGTAGCTGGATGTTCTCGGTCGTAACCCGGCGGACCTCATCTTCAAGCCGCAAGATATGTACAAGCTGCTCGGCATTCTCGACGGTGACCCGGCGAACCTCATCGGACAGCCGATCATTCTCGGTTCGCAACCGCTGCATATCGGCATCCATCCGAGCCTCAAACGCTATCTGCCGCTTCGTGAATGCGTCCCGGTCACTCACGGTCAGAGTGACGTAGCCCGTGTTGCGTGATACCCAGACGGCGGCTATGGCAGCAGCAAGCCCAGAGATCAGGGACGCTACATATGGCAGGTAGGGATCCATCACCTATCTCCTGATCCTGTAGTCACACGACTCCTCGACCAGGTTCCGCATGGCCGCTACCTGCATGTTCCGGTAGATGCTCACCAGCGCCAGAATCCCGATCATTCCCCAACCCGGGCTTGCCGGGTTCGCCACGAACACCGAAGCACTCACGAAGACCCACCAGGCGTTCATCAGAAACAGCGTCGACATGCGAAGCCACCACCGGCAGCGCAGGATGCTGTAGACCTTCGCCACCGATACCAGCACCATCAACCCGGCCCACACCTGCTGCGGTGCAAGGTCGAAGAGCGGTCGATACGCTTGCACGCCTTCGACCTGGGAGAACGGCACGATCAGCCAGAATCCCCACCATGCAAGGAGAGAAATCAGCAGCACGTCGGTTGCAGTCACGTCCGGCCGGTATCGCATGGTGGCCCCCTTACCCGGTCTCGAGTTCCGTGATGAGCGGCAGTTGCCAGTCGTGCTTCAACGTCGTTGATCGCTCAGAATCGCTATCCGTAGCGACTAGCTCACCACCGCGCTGTTTCAGTTCGGCAACCGCGGCTTCGATAAACGTCTCCCATTGTGGGTCAGTCACCTTGATCCCCTGCTGGCTTGCCTGCTCACGTGCCCAATGGAGAGCCTCAAGGAACTTCTGTTCCGGACTCCACCCGTTGCGGGCGCCAACCTGTTCAACAGCATTGACGGCCGCTTCAGCGAGAATGCGCCCGATCTGGATCGTGTCCGCCGAAACCCGCTTCCGGATTGCCGCAACGAGAGCCACGGCCACACCGGAGAGCAGCAACAGCAGGACGTTCAGCAGAAGCTGCCCTACCTGTGCGTTGAAATCAGTCATCATCGTGTTTTCCCTTCACCTGAAATAGATAGTCGGTCAGTCAGTCGGTTGGTTGGTGTCTACCCATCGCCTTCCCGCTCTCGCCGGCGTTGCCGCTTGATCGCCCCAATAATCGTGTCCTCAGCCGGCCGCACGGTTGGTGTCTCACCACGTGCCAACGGCTGGTCAAGCGCCGGATCGTCCGGGTACGTGTTCTGCACCTTGAGAATCTGCCGGTCACGATCGCTGCGCACCGTGCGTGCCATGACGTGGGCAATGGCGCTGATACCCTCTCGCCCGGCCCAGCGGTAGAGCACCGGGAACGTGTCACCTTCGCGGATCAGCATGTCCAGCGGTGCAGGTGGCCCGGTTTGGAGACCCGACCCCGGCCCGACGTAGCCTTCGTGGGCAACGAGTTCGAGGATGGCGCTGGCTTGCAGGTGGTGATCCTGTGCGATGGACAGGTCAGCCACCAGTTCGAGGATGGCTTCAGCGCGTAGATCATGGGAGATGGACAGCGTTGCCCGTCCGCCGAGAATCAGACCGCCGTGTGCGTCCATGTCGATGTAGACTGGCGTGACGGTGAGGTTCGCCCTACCACCAAAGACGAGGCCGCCCTTGGCCAGCAGGTCAACCGCCCCGGTGTCTTCAACGGTCAGATCAGCACGTCCGCCGAATACCAGGCCGCCTTTTGCCCGGATCACATGGTCAACAGTCAGACGTGCCCGGCCACCGAATACGAGACCTCCGCGTGCAGTGATTGCATGATCGACGCTGAGGGATGCGCGGCCACCGAAGGCCAGTCCGCCCTTGGCCGCGATGTCGAGACCCGGAGGTGCAACGGTCAGATCAGCCCGGCCACCGAATACCAACCCGCTTCTGGCTTCGAGATTGACGGCAACCGAGAGGTTAGCCCGACCACCAAAGACGAGACCGCCACGGGCTTCGATAGCGTGGTCAACGGTGAGATCAGCCCGACCGCCAAGGATCAAGCCACCGCGTGCAGATAGGTCAACACCTTCAGGGTCTGTCACCCCGGCCAGCGCGACGTAGTTGATCCAGTGCTGATTTGTGCCGGCAACTGGAGAGATGGTGAAACCTGTAGCGTCAAGTGAGTCGAGTTCGGAGCGGACATCCTGATCGATGTTCGCCCATGCGTAGATGAGACCGGATTCCTGAATGCGATCTCCCCGCGTAGCCAC
>CAZRNC010000003.1:0-29100 GCA_964601285.1 uncultured Thermomicrobiales bacterium
ATTGACCGGACGCATTCGCCCAGCCAAACCCCTGATTGGCATTCGTCGTAGTCGAGGGCGCGCTACTAGCCGAGCCAGCATGAATCACAGCCAGTAGATCGGGCTGGAACCCCAGTCCGGTAACGCTGCTGGTGCCAGTGCTAGATGGAACGGTCCATGCACCCACGGCGGCATCAATGTCACCACCGAATGCGATGTACTCGATGGCGTAGGCATTCGCATCACTGGTGGCCCAGTCAAGGGTAAATCCGTCAGGGTCAAAACTGTCCAGATTAGCCCGCGCCAGTACGGTGCCGTCCCAATGGACGATCAGTGCGGCGGACTCGTCATACAAGCGATGCGTGAACCGGCTTGTGGCACTGACACCTTGCCGTGTGGCGGTGGCCACCGCATACTCGCCACTCGGACCAATAACGGCCTGCATTGTCCGCACATCGCCATTGGACACGCCGCTGGTATCGGTCATGCCCAGAGAACGCAACCACAACGCCTTCGGCTGGAAACCCAGCCCGCTAACGGACTGGATCCCCGTACCCGAACGCTTTGCGAATGTCCCGCTCTTGACGTAGGAGGCCACTCGCTACCTAGCTTCCTTCATCCAGCGGATACCGGCCGCTGCCAAACAGCTCCAGCGCACCAACCAGGAACCGCAGCGTGCTGTCTTCCTCGTAGGCCCGTTCATCTTCCAGCTCGATGTTCTTGATCCACACGTCGTAGACGCCCGGCGCGCCGTCCGGGTCATCCTCAACCCAGAGCGAAATCCAGCGTGCTGTTCCCGAATCCGCCGCCTCGCCAAAGCTGATGATCTCGGACGTTGGCAGCACCCTGCCGCCGTAATCGGCAAGCTCTGGATCATCACCGAAACTGCCCCAATCAGCGGCCTCGACAATCGCCGGATCAACGCCTGGTGCGGCATTGCTGGTTCCGGCTGCACCCGGATCGTCGTCATGCACGCGAACCTGAATTCGATTTGCCGTGTATGGTGTCACGATGCCCTCGGCAACCGCTGCACTCACACGACTGACAGCTACAGACATGATTCGTTTCCTCTCTCCCGGCCTATGCCGGTGCTATGCGTAGTCCGAACGTGAACGATCCCGGCGGGAACCTGATGGGGTTCGAAGCCTGCACCGTCTGGGGGTTGGTCAGGGCGTTACTCAGCACGAACGTTGTGCCGTCCGCTCTCCAGATCGTGAAATGGGTGATCGCCTGCGTTGCCGTTGCGCTATCGGTGAACTCCTCCTCTTCGCTGTTCCGGGCCACTCTTGCGCCACCGATGGTGACGTACTCCTGCCATTCGTCATCCTCGATCGTGACTCGATGACCACCGGCGATTTCGTTCGCGCCGTTGCTGCCGGGGTTGGCCGTATGCAGCGAAACCACCACGTCGCCGCTTATCACGGTGTCGAGCATCGCCTCGGCCGTGGCTGTTGATACGAGCATGGGCTACCTCCTCTCTAGAGCGACCTGCGAGTCGCACGGTTTTGAACGGCCTTGTGGAGCAGGATTGATTGATCCTGTTCGACCTCGATTGCTGCGGCGATTTGCACTGGTGCGATCATCAGCGTGACTGCAACGGGAACCTCTTCCAGTCCGGCCGCAATCAGGAGCGTCAATCGCAGGCGAGGCCCGTGGTAGGGGCTGCCCGGCCCACCGGCTGATGCGTCGTTCATCATCAGCACCTGGCTGAATTGGAAGGGGTCTTCAGATGCCGGCAAGATCGCTGTCTGGAATCCGACCATGGCAAACGACCGGATCATCCCATTCGGCACGTTGATGGAAATGAGCTTTGGGAATGGCTGCGGTGGTGGGTCCGGTATGTCGTTGATCGCAATCTGCCAGACTGCCCTGTCTGTCTTATCTTCCAACCCTTCGGGATGGTATTTCTCAACCGTGATCGGCGGAATACCTTCATCGTCCGGCGTGGTGAACAGCCCGTATATCTGGGAGTCATCAGTAGAGAACGCCATCACTGACCAGAGCAGCAGCTCAGACTTCATCACGGTCGCACCCTCGGGAAGTTGAGGAACCTTGAAGTAGACGATCCCACGCTCGTCAATCTCGGGGTTGAAGAACGGCGGCTCGAACCACCACGGCTCGTGATCGATCCACAGCTGAGCGCCGTTTAGCTGTAGCCCACCAAACGTTCCCAGTGATCCTTCCAGCCGTTGCACGGTGAAGGGTGCCGATCCGTTGCAGTTCTCCAGGACATCATGGAATTGTTGTGTTTCCCAGCGGACCGGGAAGGTATTGCGCCAGAAGTTGAAGACCTGTTTCGGCGGATCTGGATCATCGTCGATCGCGAAGATCAACGTCAGCACGCCGTCTTCGATTCGATCTTCCCAATCCTGAAGCGGAATCAGGATGTTGCCTTCGCCATCGCTGTAGGTTGCCGTTAGCGTAGCGGCATCCAGTGGCAATGAACTGATGGCATCACCGGATACAGTTGGCTTGTAGTCTTCCGGTTCCAGACTGAAGTGATTATCTGAGTACTCAGCAGACCATGTGTGCAGGTAATTCGGCTCCAGAGTCGGATCGAGCGTCATCTCTGTCCAGTTGTAGGTTGTGTTGTCGTTCGAGCAAAAGAACGATGCCCCTGCTGTGCCGTTGGAATATGAATCCGGATGGACATACCGCGGGATATCGAAGTTGACACTCTCGTTTGTCAGGGATGCCTTGTTAGCTTGACCGTTCTGCGTGATGCTGCTCAAGCGCAGGTACATGTTGTGAATCTCAACGTCTTGCGGAACGTTGATGCTGAACGATATCTTCGCCACCCGGCAACGATTGTCCACGATTCGGTCAGGGACGTAGCTGTACCCCACATGCCCTACCAGCATTTGTAGGCCAGATGCTGTCTTCTCTCCATCCCATGCCGGTGGCCAGCCCAGGTCTCCAGGTGGGTCCAGTTCCGCGACACTCGATCCGCCCTGAATGGTGATACCTACACCGCCGGTGGTTGTGCGCACGGTTGGATCGGATTCCAGCCATTCCTCTAGCGGCGGCAGGTATGGTGGCTCATAGTGTGTTGTCAACTGAGGATCGAACTCTTCATCCCCAACCATGACGCCCGGTTCAGCTTCTTCATCGTCAGGGAAGAAGATCGTCGGGGACCACTCTTCGATAGCCCTTGGCGGTTCAGTGATCGTCCACTCAGGGTCTAGCGTTGGCCGGCGAACCGAGGTATAGCCAACCGCGCCCGGCTCTGGCGGTTGCATCAGCTTCTCCATGGCATCCTCCGTAGCCGCAACGCGCCAGCCGCGAAATAGACTGTCTGCCCTACCTGCACATCCTCGGAACGATCCAGTTGCGCCGTGCTTTCTAGTTGCCCGTCAATCCAGAGCGCTGCATAGCGAACAATTCCGGTCGACATTGCTTCCATCTCCACCCGTCCCGAATTGGTTGCTTCGTTCCCGCTTTCGACCAGCCCTGCTCCGAGCAGCGTCGGAGTGGTGGCGACCGCATCACTCGGCGAGAGTGGTTGCCCGGTGTGCAGGGTCACAACGGCCCCGGTTTGTACGAGTCGGCCAATACTTCCCATCAGACCCGCTCCACATGCTGTGATGGCCAGAGCAACGGTTGCCCCGGACGGGCCACCTTGAACTGCCGGCCGCTCTGTTCGATTTCGATGTACTCGCCGTGCTGCTCATTCAGCGGCAACCGCTGCAACTCCCGCAGCAGATCGCCATCGTCGAACCACCAGCCGTCGTGCCAGACACCGTGCGCCTCGCCCCAGTGGATACGCCAGTCAGCGTCGATCCAGAATGACTGCCCGGTTTCGTTCATGAGCTGCTGCAACACGTCCAAGCAGGTCTGCCCGGAGAAGCGCATCTCGCCGATCAGTGGCGGTGCTTCCAGTACCGTGCCGATCGTCAACGGCAGCGGTGCGAGACCGGCTACAGCGTCGAGGATTGCCCGGCGGAAGATGCGGCCGGCCGTGGCACCACGCATGGTCCGGTTGGGAGATACCCGGCGGATTTCCAGCCAGCGTTGTGGCCCGAACAGGTTCAGCCGCATCAGCCCGGATTTGGTGTAGGTGGGTTGATCGGTTACACCTGGCCACTGCCCGTAGATCGTGTCCACGGAGACCAGGTTGCCGCCGTCTGGATCAACGATTGATGCCGCATCCCAACCGTGCGACCAACGCGAAACCTCGACCCGGCCGGACGGCATTGTCTGATCGGTCGGGTTGGTGAAGGTGACCTCGCCAACTCCTTCGAAAGTGCGCGGGATGTCGCCGTAGATCGTGACCAGGAAGCTCATCAGACGGCCCACCTGTTCACATACGACCACTCGACATCCTCAGGTTCGATGTCGCCGCCAACACTCCAGGCGTTGTTGCCCGGTAGCAGCCGCAGCAGTTCGGAGCCGGACGATATGAAGATGCGGCCGTACCTCGGCCCGATGCCACCAATGGGATCGAACGCACCGGTCGCCATGTCGAGGTTTAGCCCCGGTGCATCGACGATCACATCCTCGAACGTCAGGCGTTCGGTCGTGCGGTTGTTCTGAATCCAGCCGTTGACGTGCAGCGCATCCAACCCGGCGGAACTGATAATCTCCGGAGTGTTGTCGGTGTCCAGTTCAATCGTTGGTGCGCCGGTGACTTCCAGTGTGCCCCAGTCGGCAAAGCGGTCACTGTCAGCAACCGGTTCCAGCCGGATAGCGATCTGGACAGCGCCCGGCGTCTCCACGGTCAGGTTGGAGTAGGCAACGGTCGTGCCGTCCGGGAAACCGCCAGTCACCACGTCAGACCATGCCGTGATCGGGTCCGGCCGGTCTCGCAGCCAGTAGACGACTGAGACGCGGATTTGGCCCTGTACAGCATGCGGTAGCAGTCCGGCTGTCTCCGGGTCTTCGCCGATGCGGTTGCCGGTTTCGGGGTTGATCCAGTAGGACTCAAAGATAATCACCGGCGGCTGGGTAAAAGTGTGACTTGATCCTGAAGAAGTACGCACGATGACGTCAGAGCCATGCGGATACTCTCCGGGACTGGAGCTAGTGGTCGTGAAATCCCGTGGCGAAACGCGCATCGTAATTGGCGAGGCCTCCGGAGGTGCGTTCGGGAAGGTAACGTCGAAGATACCCGGCTCGTGTTGTGTGAACGGCAGCCCTAATCGTGTGAGAACGTCCGGCAAAGACGAAGACCCGGCCGGATTCACCCATGCCGTGCCCGTTGTAACGGTTTCCCCCAAGTAGTCGCCTGTGAGGTGCCCGAACTTCATCTCACTGCGACGCCACGTATATGACCTCCATTGCGGCATTGTCGTAATGCCAATCCCGAATTCCTGACTCCACTCCCCAACACCACCGCCCAGGTTCCGCATTGCCACCCGCATTACCGGGTTGCCGTTCACGTCGTGGGCAGCCTCCTGAACGCTCTTCTGATACCCGGCAGTGACAGAGAACGACAGCCCAGTAATCCGATCCGCTTCAACACCGGTCACCAGCGTGTAGCCGTCCGCGTCGTTGGCATAGCTGGCTCGCTCGCTGCCGTAGCCCTGCTCAACCAGCATGATCCGGTCATCATCTACCCCGAACGAATACCGCCGCCGGTCGGAGTGGTCGCCGGTCACTGCCGGAACCCATGCCAGCGACGGGGCCAGCCCTGACGTTGTCGCTTCGGTGATGTCAACCTCGTATTCCCAGCCGGCAATGGCATCGGAGAGCGTCATGCCGAACGTCTCCAGCGACCCGGCACGAGAACCACCGTTGATCGAATCGCCCATCCAGATGTCAACATGAGTTGGCGCGGTACTCTTGATCGACACCCGGAAATAGAGTCGCCCGCCAACCAACGCGAACGCTTGTGGAACGCCCCGGCAGACGATCAGGTAATGCTCTTCATCGTGGGCTTCCACCGGCGTTACCGAGACCATGAGAGACTGCACACCGTGGCCGGTACGGTCGGTGAAGGTCAGATGCTGCCGGGTGCAGGTCTCGCCGGCCGTGAGTTCGATCAGTGGGCGTGTGAATGCCGAACCGCCCACGGCTATCGGGGACGCGGTAGCAACCGTTGGCGTCGCCTTCTCTGACCAGTAGGGGTCCAGGAAGAGCAGCGTCGCCTTCCACTCACTGAAACTGACCTCTCCGAAAGAGGTAATCACCGCGCGGTTGGTGAGGATGATCCCTTCAAGGTCGGTGTCAGGTTCCTTCGTGCCTTCCAGTTCAACCGGCTCAGATCGTGGTGCGAACATCTCGTAAACGAGCAGGTTGAACTCGGCCATGCTCATGGCGTGCTTCGGGTTCTTGGTGATCGAAACCTCTTGCTCGACAGCGCCGTACGTGGCTGCTTCCCGAACTGGAGTGTTCCCGGAACGCTGCCGGAGTGACGTTCCCATCGTGAGAGGTTTCGGTGCTGCCCGGTTGCCCCGGTACTGGAGCTTCACCGGGTCGCTTGCACCGTTGATTGTCTCGTTATCAACCTTCGTAATCAGCATCAGACAGTCTCCTGGAATATGCGGTTCATGATGTCCCAGACAATCGAGTACAGCCGGTCACCGCCCACGTCGATGTTGAACGTCGCGTCGAACCCGCCACCCTGGATACCTTCACGGATGCCCTCAGCAACAGCCTTGCGGATCGTATCGGCATCGAGTGCCTGACCGGGTTCGGTTGGTGGCATCAGGTTCAGACCGGTAACGGCTGCGGTATCGAAACCGGCTATCTGTGCCCGTAGCTGGTCTGACATGTTGGAGGGGTCGATCAGGTGGCGCAGGTCTTCGGCTGCACCGGTGGCTTCGGCGAGAATGGCGTCCCAGTCAATGCCGGACGCGGCATCGGTGAACGCCTCGGCAAAGGCTGTGCCGGCATCGTCCCCGGCCGTTACCAGCTCTTCCGGTTCAGGTACGAGTTCTTCCGGGGTGATGCCCAGCATCTCGTTCTTGACGCTCTGTGCGTGGGCGATGGTGCTTGCAGATGCCGAACCGTGCTGCCCTTGCCAGAGACCGTCGCGGGTGTACTGGCGGTACATGGGATCGCCATCCCATTCTTCACCGGGGATGGGCATACCAGCGGCCACCCAGGTCTGCTTGGGCATGCCAAAGAATTCCCATGGGTCCATTGGCTTCGGCCCACCACCGCCACCAGCGTTCGCTGGGCTAACCTGATCCTGCGCGTCGTTTACGATACCGAGCAGTTGCAAGATAGAATCGGCGGCTTCCTGATTCCCATTGAGGATCGCGAGAACCCAGTCGTCGTGATACTTCGTGCCTAGCTCTTCAAGGATTGGCAGCAGGTCGGAACGGGCAGCGCCGCTCATAATGTCGAGCGCGTCTTCCCAAGCGATCGTTCCATCAGCTACGGCCTGAATAAGATTGTCTACAAACTTGGTTGCATTCTTGCCATCTTCACCCAGAGCATAGGTCGAAGAGCCGGCCGTAAAGGCGCCCCTAATCGCGTTGAGCGCATCCTCGCCAAGTTTCGTAGCACTATCGATCAGATTAGATGCAGCATCTTCACCGATGAGGGCCGATAGATATGCGTGGAACTGCTCTCCTCCGGCTTCTGCAAATTCGGCAATCAGACTGGGGTCGAGCAGCCCAGCCGCAGCCGCAGCCGCGGCATTCTGCCAATATTGAGCCGCCTCTGATTCCAGCCCTACCAGTTCCTCCATCCAGACGCTAATAACGTCTGGATCAAGACCTTGCACGAGACCCAGGGCGATCATGCTTTTCAGGTTGGCGATGTCTTCCTGTAGCTTTTCACCCCCACTGGCGCCATCAAAGATCGAGCTGAACATGGTCCCGACAGATTCAGCGATGTTGATGGTTTCCAGACCAGCGATGATCCCCTGACCATACTCACTCCCAGCAACTACCCCCAGTAGACCGAGTTCCTCTTCAACTTTGGCGATGTCCGCTTCGATCTTGGAGACAGTTGCTTCTCCAAGGTCGTTCTCAATGGCAAAATCGCGCATATCGAAGAGGGACTCGAGTTCCTCTTCCAACCCACGGATGTACTCTGGATCAAGACGTTTTTCGAGGTCAGACAGGATGGATGTCTGGAACTTGGCGGTCTCTTCGGCTGCTCTGGCTGCTTCCTTCGCCGCGTTCTCAGCCTCGCGTTCGGCTTCTCTGGCTGCCTTCTCCGCTTCCCGCTGGGCTTCGTTGGCGGCACGTTCGGCTTCCCGTTCGGCGTTAGCGGCAGACTTGGCGGCTTCGGCTTCAGCGGCTCGGTCACGACCGGTGTTGTACTGACCGGTATCCGTTGCTGTCAGTCCGGATCCGGCAAGTGGCCCGGTCGGTTCAAACTCAGTGAATCCGGCCGGGAATTCGCCTACTGTCTGGATGTGAACGGTGACCGTGCTATCAACGTTTGGCGGTATCTCCCCGAGTCGGACCAGCAGGTCTTCGACCTTCTGAATAGCCTTGGTGACTGCTTCGGCCGTCTTCTCCTGCGCCTGTGCCAAACCGTGCGATGCGATTGATCCAGCATCGGCCGCGAGTGCAGCATCAAGCAGGGCTGCGGCGTGCTGTTCTTCGTTGATCTTGCCGTCTGCCAGCAGTTGATTGAGTTCGTCCTGTACCCGTGCGAACTCGGCCGCTTTGACCTGCGCGTCGATATAGGCAGGGATCATGTCGTTTTCGATGCCGCCGGCGAGACGATCCTGATACCAGATCAGTTCCTCGTATTGACGCATCTGGTCGGCGGTGAGATACCCCTGCCGCTCTTCGATGTCGAGCAGGTAATTGATCGCATCTTCGACGTCGCCAAGGCTGTCCTCCCAATGCTTCAGTGCATCGGCAGTCGATTTGGTGTACTCGTTTACCCGTTCCTGTGCGGAAACCAGTTCATCGGTAGCAGCGGTTACGTCACCGAACAGGGCTTCAAGGGCTTTCAGATTGGTTTCGGCTTCGGTCGGATCAGTGCCAAGCAGGATTGCCCGGCGCAGTTCTTCCTCGAACTTCTCACGAGCCTTGTCGATCGCTGCAATGACGTGATCGTCTATCGCTCCCTCGTAGAGCTGTGCTGCATCCCTGAACGCGACACTGCCGTTCGCCACCCCTGACACAATGTCGGCCACTGATTTGGCAGCCATCTCCGAGTTGCCCTCAAACAGCCTCCCGAGTTCGGCGATGTCCGGGGCACTGAGACGGTAGGCAGCAGCCACCTTCCCGATCTGCTCTTCCTGATCAACCAGGTATTGCGTTTGGCGGTCAATGAGTGGTGCGGCAGCAGCCAGTTCAGCACGTTCACGTTCGGCTTGCGCCACCCGTTCGATAATGGCGATCTGCTCTTCGTAAGCGCCAGACTGCTGCTGCATGGCCTCTGTGCCGAGTAGACCCTGCCTGGCGCGTTCGGCATCAACCTCAAGGGCGATCTCTGCCTGCTCGATGTAATACAGGATCTGCTCAGCCAGCTTGCGCTGCTCTTCGGTGACGCCGCCCATTTCCGGCCGGAGATTGCCGTAGGCGTCAACAATGGCTTGCAGTTTCTCCCGGGTTTCCGGCTGGAACAGTTCATTCGCAGACAGTTCCGCGAACTGGTTCATCACGTCATCAGGGGCTTTGAACTGATCCCAGACATCGCCCCAGTCAGTGTTAGCCCAATTGGAAATCCACCAGATGCCTTCCGGCTCTTCCTGCGGCATCTCAGGCAGCTCGATCTTGCCGCCCTGTGCTCCACCCGTCAGCCGTTCCCAGATTTCGACGGCTTCCAGTGTGCGGCTGCTCGTCAGGTGTTCAACGACATTGGCGATACCAAGCGCCATGTCACCGATCGTACTGACAACTTCGACGCCGGCCGGAATAAACCGCTCTGCCAGCGTGATCGACAGGTCATCCCATTTGTTCTTCGCGATCTCCAGTTTGTTGGCGCTGGTGTCGTAGAACTGATTGGCTTCATCAGTCAGTGCGTTGTTGTCCCGGATGGCGTCACTGGCACTCGACATGCTCTCTGCGAGCAGGTCTGTATTGCCGGCGGTTCTCCGGATAGCATCACCAGCACGGATACCGTCGAACCCGAGCTGGTCAAGAATGACGGAAACGTTGCCGCCCTGCTCTTCGACACGGTTCAGCCCCTGAAGGAATGACTGGAACGCACGAGCGGGGTCGTTCTCCCATGCCATAGCGAAGTCAGTTGCGGACATTCCAGCGGTTTCGGCGAGAATGTTGAGCTTCTCGCCGGTCATGTCAACGGCTTTGTCGATCTCAAGCAGCACCATGGAGATGTTGTTGCCACCGGCCTCGGCTTCGAGTCCGAGACTGGATAGCGTCGCCGCCATGCCGAGAATCTGACCGTCAGTCAGCCCAACCGTCTTGCCGGCCGCTGCCAAACGCATGGCCATCGACATGATCTGGGATTCAGTAGAGGCGGTGGTGTTGCCGAGGTGGACCAGCCCGGATGCCAGGTTGCCTACCTGATCCTGAGCAGTTCCGGTCACATTGATAAACCGCGCCAGCGTCATTGCTGCTTGCTCACCGCTGAGATCGGTTGCTACACCGAGATCGGCAATCGTGCGGGTGAAGTCGATGATGTTGTGCTTTTCGATGCCGAGTTGACCGGCTGCGGCTGCAATGGAAGCAATTTCGGATGCTGCAACCGGGATTTCGGTAGCCATGTCCCGGATGGCACGAGATAGATCGGCGTACTCGGCTTCAGTGGCATCAATGGTTTTGCGGACAGATGCGAAGCTCTGTTCGTAATCGATGGCGGTCCTGGCAGCATCCTTGGCCAGATCAATCGTTTTCAGTCCGAGGCCGGCAAGCCCTAACCCAGCCAACACACTCTTCGCGCTGACGTCACCCAGGACGTTTGAGAACAGACCTTGAGACTTGGCGGATTCACTGGCTTTCTTGCCGGAATCTTCG
This sequence comes from uncultured Thermomicrobiales bacterium, assembly GCA_964601285.1. Classification (GTDB taxonomy): domain Bacteria; phylum Chloroflexota; class Chloroflexia; order Thermomicrobiales; family CFX8; genus CAYWXR01. The sequence goes on from CAZRNC010000003.1 coordinate 10,812, forward strand.
GCAGCGTCGCCGGTCTGATTGAGTTTTTCGGCCGCGTCGCCAGCAGCTTCGGCAGTTTCTTCGAGCGCAGTTTCGAGTTCGTTGAACCGTTTACCGGCTTCCTGCGCCCGTTCATAGGCAGTTTTGGCATGTTGGTCGAGTGCTGCAAGACCTGTAGCGGCTTTTTGGGATCCGGAGGCGGCTTGCTCAAACTCGCGCTGCATGGTGCGCAAGGCTCCGGAAGCCTCAGCAGCTCCCAGAATCTCGACAATGCCGCGTAGCCTGGCTACCTGAATGACATCTTCGGCCACGAAAAACCCCGCATCCCGTGTAAGGGAGCGGGGCGCGAATGCGGTGCCACTCGTTAGCTACCAGCGTGGCCTATCGGCGGTTCCAGTAGCCCTGTTTGTCTGATTGTAACCCGAGCCAATTCAATGTGACTCTACTTGTCGAGGGCCAGCGTGATATTCGCTTTGAGCCATGCGCTAGTGGGGTCTGGCCACTCATCTACATCCAATGCCAGCATTTCTTCCAACAGATCTTCGGGGCTGAACTTGCTCTCTAGTCCACGCAAGCCGAAGATACTAATCAATGTGGTTCGGCATTCCGTATCAGGTGGGTCCCCGCAGTAGTGCTCCTGAACGTCTGCGAATAGATCATCGTAAGAGCGTTGCGGTCCATCGTCACCACATGCCGCCAGAATCAACGACAGGGCCAGCACCATACTGAATCGTCGCATGGGATCGTCTCCGTTCTTTGAGCCGATCCTACCGGGCCTGCCACCTGGAACCAGCCCTCAATAGTCCTGATTCGTAGCCCGTTCAATCGAGCGGATGAGATTCTGGCCGGCTCGTGCTACAGCGGATGATGCCGGGAGTTCCTTCTGTGCGGCCTTGAGGTATCGGCGCAGCTCCAGCCAAAGCGTCCGGTCTAGTGGCGCATCTTGGCGCTCGCCGCTGCCTGCCTGGCATGTGCAGCCTGGGCATGGTTTTGGGCCGCCCTTTTCCACAATAGCCATACTTCCCAGCACTCCAAATCGGCGGTGTGTCGCAATCCCGGCATCTCCCACGGCGGGCATCCTGCCTCCTCAGCCGCTATCAGAGTCAGAAACCAGTCCGGCATCTCTGCAAGTCCGGGAGCTTCCAGACAGAGCTTCAGGCGCTCAAGCTCCTCAGGTTGCCCGAATTCGTCGGTTTTCCCATTGACCGAACGTCTGCCCAGACTGCGTTCGTAATCCGCTGGATCAGCACTTCCGGCATCTGCTCGATCACCGCTTCAATCGTGACCGGCAGCGGCTTGTCATCCATGCCAAGCAGGTTCCAACCGGTAATCAGGTCAAGCATCAGCTCGGCATTGGACCGGTACACCACAGTCTGATCGAACGGCTCGCCGGCCTCGTGGGCTTCCGTCCGGGTAGCCTCATTCAGCCGATCAAGGTCGGCCGCTTTTGCGAACCACGACGAGCGAAACTCCGGCGTGAACTTGGTTGGGTCGTAGGTGATTATCAACTCTTCGCCGTACACCTCCAGCGTGACCGTTGCCGCCCGTTCCCGAAGACTCTTCAGACTCAATGCCATGAGTTGCGTTTCCTTCCTACAGAGCCGCGAGAATCGCCTCAGCAGCTCGCTCTGCACATCGTCCGTCAGTGAATGCGTACGCCGCTTCCACGCCCCGTTTCCGGGCCTTCTGCTGCGACCTCGGGTCTTTGAGCGCCCTTCGGATCGCGGCCGGCACTTCGTCCGGATGGTCGACCTGGACACCAACGTCAGCATTCGCCCAGAACCGCAGTCCATGCTCTACATCGCGCCGGTACCACGGGGCATTCATCACCACGGCCGGCCGGTCAAGCGAACAGAACTCGTAGAGCGTGCTGCTGCTGTCGTTGACGTAGACGTCAGCGGTTTCCAGCACCTCTTCAAAGTCGGCCGTCCACGCGATGCCCAGCCGTTCGTACTCCGGGACGAGTCTGCTCAACAGCAATGGATGGCCATGTCCCAGCACCGTGATCTCGCCGGCGTCTTCCATGGTCTTCAGTAGCGGTAGCACGGTCTGGTAGTGCGGCCATGCTGATCGGGTCTCCGGGCAATGTGGACCGTCCCAATGCCAACTGATTGCCACGACCGGCGGCTTGCCTCTGGTTTTCGGTTTCGCCGGGTGCCACTTGTCAAGTTTGGGGCAGCCGATCACAGCAGTCTTTGCTTCGGTCGTCATCACCTCAAGACAGCGCTGATGAGGCACGAGTACCAGTTCAATACCCGGAGCCAGCTTCCCGCCGAGGTAGGCAAGGTGGTGCTTCTCCCTGAACGTCTGGCCATTGCCATGCTGCATGTAGACGCACTTGCGACCCAGCCGGTACGCCCGGCGCAGGTCACGGTAGGCAGCGACCAGGGTGATGTCACCGCGCGGTGCCCGGCGAGTGATCACAGCCGGTTCAATGCCATGCCGCTCGATGTGGGGCTTCCCGCCGGGTACGGTGTAGAAGTTGCCGCGGTTCTCTTCCGGCAGTGCGTGCCAGATCGGCGCGATATGCGCAGCGTAGTGGCTCAGCGTGGCCAGGGCATCGACCTTCATGCCAACCTCCGGGCTGTATAGAGTGTCCCGGTGACGTGTGGGGTATCCCAGTTGGCGTTGTCAGTAATCCGCTCGTCAACCGCCTGCATCACACCCGGGAACCGGCTGCTGTAGTCATGGAACGCCACCCAGCCACCAACGGCCACATGCTGCGACCACGACCGGATGTCGAGACTGCACGCGTTGTAGCTATGCTCTGCGTCGATATGGAGCAACCCGATCGGTTCATCCCACTTGTCGGCAGCATCGAGAGACGAGGCGACAACAGGCGTTACCAGTTCAGTGAGGCCCATCGCCTCAACCTGTTCCAGAAACCGCTGGTATGTCTCTGGCCTGGAATACGGTGCCCGGATGCCGTCGCCGCCGTGCTTGTCACGCTGACCGCCGATCGTCCAGAGATCAATCGCCGTGACCAGCGCCCGGTTGCCGAGCTTCGACCCGGATGCCAGGTAGCAGGTGGATTGCCCACGGTACGAACCGATCTCGACGATGTGCAGATCAGCAGGAACCGTAGACGCGAGTAGGGCAAGCCGCTCTCCTTCCGAAGCGCGGACCTTGCCCTCAAGCTTGCGTAACCGTTTCGCCAATTGTGCCGGCAGCATCAGGAACCAACCGCCAGCAGACTCGGGGTAGCATTCCGAACGGCAAACCGCCACGGGAATCCCCAGTCGTTATCGTGGGTAGACACCCATGTCCAGGTAACGGTTTTGTTGCCCTGGATCTCGCCATCTGCCGGAGCTGTGGCAAACCCGCAGAAATCACACTTGTAACGATAATGGACGGCGATCTCAACCGGATCACCGACAGTCGGAGTGTGCGTGTAGGTCAGGATCGGTGGGCCAAGCGCCTCAACCCGCAGGAACGTCGGCTGGCCATTTCGCAGCCGGCCGAGTGGCGTCATGCCAGTCGCATCCTTCTGCATCTGGAGACTCAACTGAACGGCTGGCTTCAGGTCAATGACGCCGCCAAACGACGGCAGGTCACGTCGCAGCGGCCAGTCCGGATTGAACCGCTGACCGATGGACAGATTCGCCACATACGGCTGCAAGAGCTGTGTGTTGCCGAGGTTCTCATAAGTCGTGTCCATGTAGACGCTGATATGCCTTGGCAGGATCGGCACCAGTGGCAGCATTGCCAGCTCCTGCGGGTCGAACTCCTCACCGCCGGTATCGAAAGCATGGCCGATCGCGGTGCCGGTCAGGTTGGTGACCGTCCGGGAGAAGTCGATGCCGAAGTCTGTCAGAACCGTGTGCGGCACCCGTTCCCGGTAGCCACCGCGTCCCAGTGTGTGAACCGTGAAGGTTGCGGGATCAGCAACATCGAACACGTCTTCGTCGAACTCCCAGTCCCAGACGTCCACGAGCTGCGTTACCGGGCCAGACTCGGATGTCTCGACCTCAAGCTGGGTTGGTTCAACCTGGCCGACGATAGACGACAGCGGCCAGACGATCTCGTCATAGGTGGGCTTGCCAGACAGTGACGACTGGCTCCACTCCTGATTGACGATCACCATCGTGTCCGCTTTCATGCCCATCGGGCCGAAGTTCTCAGTGTTGATCTGCGGTGCCATGACGATGTTCATGGCACCCATGCGGTGGGTAGGTTCCTCTGGCACGCCCGGGTCAGCTTCCAGGGCGATTCCCACGTTCTGCAGGACAGTTGGCTGATAAACGGTTCCGGACATTGCGGACTCTCCTAAGTTGCTACGGCGGTGTATTGAAAACGACCGCCCAGGTTCTCGTAAATGACCGTGTTTCCGACCTCGGGATAATGGATCGGTGCCATGTACTGGCAGACGAGGATGTCGGTGTCTCCGGACTGACCATCTCGTGCCATGTGCAACAGGCTGTGAATCTGGTCCGCAACCGTCACCATGTCCTCCCAGTCCTTGCGTTCACCGATGGCCTTGACCGTGAGCGTTATCCGTTCATAGACGGTGATGCCATTCACAACGCTCAGCACGTCTCCGGCATAGAACTGCATAACTACCCCGACACCCTTGACTTGCTGCGGAATCGAGCCGCGATGCACGCCGGCCGGTGCCTTCGTTTTGATCACGCTGTCAGCTCGCAGGATGTTGCGTGTCCAGAGGTAGCAGCCGTCGATCGTCATACCCATTAGCGTGGCCTCAGCAGCATGAACACCGCGAACTGGAACGATTCCTGGTAGTGATCGAAAGCCACCCGGAACCACGGCCGGCCGGCAACGTAGCCGCCGCTGCGGGTTCGGTGACCCTCGTGGACAAACAGGCCGTAGAACGCCTCGACCGTGATCATCCCCTGTAGGCCGGCAATGTCCATCTGGTGCGTCCCTGCGAGGTTACCGGTGTCGTAGGGGCTGTCATTCACTGCTGTACCGTGAATGTCAGCCGTCACCTTGGTCACAACCTCCGGCGCTTCCCGTTCAAGACGGTCTGCCAGTAACCCGAAGTCATTCTGTTCCAGCGTCCAGGTGATCGTCATGGTTCAGGCTCCGGTTCCGGTTCGGGTTCTTCATCGTCTTCCGGTGGCTGGTATCGGTCTTCGCCGTGATTGATCTCGATCACTGCAACCCGGCGGTTCAGCTCGACACTGCGATCTCCGGTTGGCCCACTCACCTCGAACGTCCGGTCTCCCAGCGTTACCCGGTCAGATGGCCGGATGTCGGTGTTTGCCGGCAGAGTCAGGGTGAAAGCATCCACCCGTTGCAACTGCTCCCCAGCCAGACCCTCTCCGGCAGTCACGGATCGTGCCGGTGCAACCCGGCAGGCAACGGTAGCGACAGCGATGTAGTCGATCTCTTCCCATCCACCATCATCGGGTTCCGTCGCAACCAGCCGCATGATCTGGCACGAGTCCGGCAGGTCGCGGTCAAGCTCTCGCTGGATACTTGCGATCTCGCCGGCAGAGAACCAGCCAGTCATGATCTAGGCCGTTTCCAGCAGGGCGATGATCTCGCCCTTGCGTGCTTTGCTTGGGACCGTAATGCCGAGCGATCTTGCAAGGTCTTGCAGTTCCTTGACCGTGTGTTCCCAAAGATCGCTGACTGTTACGTCGTCGTGGAGTTCCTCTGGTTTGGTATCAGGATCCGGCGCGGTTTCAACCGGCGGGAAGTACGGCCGGTTGTCACTCCAGCGCACGATTCGCGCTGTTGGATGCACCTCGAACGCCTTCTCAACACTCGCTACCTGATACTCCTCACCGGTCTCATACCTAACCACGACAGCCTGACTAGCCAAACTCGGCTCCTCTCTGGGGCACCCTGAACGGGCCATCTACGTGGTCAATCCCAAACATCAGGACTCGGCCGGCCGGATCAATGCCGAGCTTGATCAGGTCATCTTCTGCTCGCCTGAGCATTTCCCCGGCTCCTGCCAACCGCTGCGATCTCCGCATGCTCTGGCCGTCTGATGCGAAGTCAGCGCCGAGTGCTACCGCTGCTGCGACCTGAGACCAGACTGCCCACCTGGCGGCTGCTCTGAGCACGATCAGGTCAGCGATCTCTTCGACGGTCGCGGCATCCATCAGGAGCAGCACGTCGTTGATCGGTTCGCTGTAGCTCTCTTCGGCCGTCCAACCGAGCACGTCGGACGAATCGCCTAGCACCGAGTGCATGTATTGGGCGAGAGCCTCTTCGTCGTAGACAGCCGGGAGAGCCATAACCTACTCCGTCGCGCCGTCGTTGCCGGCAGGGGCATCAGCCGGGGCTGCCATGATCAGCCCGACAATGTCCGCTTTCTGCACTTCTTCCGGGACAGTAATGCCCTTGGATTCGGCAGCAGTAACGAGCTGGTCACGGCTCAGCTTCATCAGCTTCTTCGCGGTCGCCTCGTCCAAATCAGTGACGATGACACTATTGCCGGCAGGGGCATCAGCCGGGGCTGCCGGAGCAACCGGAACTGGCGTCCCGTCCGGATAGACCCGGACGCCGTTCACGATGTAGGAAACTTCATAGGTCATGTGTTCATCCTCTCTCCGGTCCCGTGTGCCGGTAGGTGGTCGCCTAGATCAGAGCTGGTGCGGTGTAGGTCGAGCTGCCGGTCACGGTGTCGAGCACCGCGGCACCACTACGCCGCCAGACCGCCACGCCGAACCGGTGTTCCCACTCGGTGGCACGGAGCGGGTAGTTCTCATCCTGTGCCACTACACGGAACCCCTGAAGGGCCGTTGCTCTTGGCTGCCGGATCACCAGCGGCTTCTCCTGGCCAACGTTGACTGCGATCATGTAGCCGGCCGGAATCCAAGGCTTGACGTGCACCTCGGCAGCATTCAGCAGACCAATAGCCCGGTCATACAGGTTGGTGACGTTCAGTGGTGCCGTAGCCACGAGCTGCGCTCGCTGATCAACCAGCCGGGCGTCAAGATACGCATTGAAATTGGAAAACCCTCTGACGGCCAATTCCTGTGCCCGGTTGATGTACAGGTGCATCGAACCGGACGCGAAGTGCTCAACTACCGTGTCAATCAGGGCGATCACCTCAGCCTGAAGCGGGGTGTTCTGTGTGGCTACACCGTGATAATGGGTGTGCGTGTTCGGGTCGAAGGTCTGGCCGAACGGGCCGATCGGGATCGGCAGGTTGTCAGCATTGAGCAGTGGCTTGACCGGAAGGGTCAACTCCTTCATCTCCTGCCAGTCTGTGAAGTCGTAGCTGGTTGGACCAAATAGCGCCGCTCGCAACTGCCGTTCCAGGTTCGTCTGGTCAGCATCGGCGAACGCGTTGATCTGGTTGGCCATCTCCAGCAGGGTCATGTTCTCAAAGCCGTCACGGGTCCACTGAAGGGCCGCACCATAGCGCCGGAGCGGGAACCCGACGTTGTACCCCGGAATCTGGCTCTTCTGGGCGCTCGGCTGTCCGAACTCGTCCAGTTCCTGGACGTTCACCGTCGAAGTGCCGCCGAAGGTGCGCAGGCGGTCAGTTGTGCGCTCGGCAATGAACTCGGAGACCTGGTTGAAGATCAGGTTGTGAGCGTCCCAGAATGCCCGGAGCTGCTCGTACAACCGCTCCTCGCTGAACTCCCTGACGGTCGTGTCATGCAGGTTCGCGTTGGTATCCAGCGTGAACCGTGTTCCGAATGCCATCGGATTGCTCCTATCGTGTTGATGCTTGCTCGGCTAATAGGCCGGTCTAGCTACCGGCATCCGGTGCGATGCTGTTGCCGTGGAAGAAGATGCGCGTTGCGTCCACCGCGAACGCCACCGGGCCGTTGTCGAAGGTCGGTGGGTCAGTATCGAGAGCGCCTTCATCCGAATCGGACAGGTAGTAGGCCGTGCCCGGTGTCAGTCCGGATCCGTAGTGGAACTCGACACCCCGGAACAGTGTGACCGCTTCACCGGCAACGGCCTTGCGAGCTGCGAGACCATGCGCGACGGCACTGGCTTCGGTATCACCAATGCAGCGCCAGACCAGGCCGGTCGCGGCGATGTAGCAGGCGTCCCCGGCAGCGATCGCTTCACCGGCCTTGGAACCGGACGCAATCACGTTGGACTGCTGCGGCATGACCGTGGACAAAGACGGGATTCCGCTCTTTGCAACGAGTGCCATAGTGGTTTCTCCTCTGACTTGTTGACTAGTCCGGCTTGATACCGGCCTGTTCGAGGTACTTGTTTCGTCGCTTTTCGTAGTCAGCGGTGGCGGTATTGCCATTGCCGCCAACCGGGTCGATGCCGTTCTTACCGGAGGTTCCGGCCGGCTTGAGCTTGTCCTGATGCTTGGCGATGTACTCCAGCTGGTCTGCCGGGTCCATCGTGTCCAGAATTTCGACGATGTGGTCAGGCAGTCCGGAACGTTGCGCCTCCAGGTGCTTCTTGAGAGCGGCTTCGTAACGTTGGGCCTTTTGTGCCTGCGGTGTGAGTTCCGCGATCTTGTCAGCTCGTTTGGCTGCCAGACTCTCGAACTCTTTCTGCTCTTCCAGCCGTTTGGTTTCGGCTTCGGCATCTGCCTTCGCTCGTTCGGCTTCGAGTTCGGCTTTCGCCTGTTCCCGGGCTTTGGTGCGAGCTTCGCCGATGCGCTTGTTGACGAGTTCTTCCTGTTCAGGGGTGAACGTGACCGGCGTATCAGTCTTCCCGCCGTTTGATCCGGTGGCGTCGTCCGTCTTCTGATCGTCGGTTGTCTCGTCAGTCTTGGGCTCCATCTGGCGTCCTTTCGGTGATCCCGTATTGTTTACCGCCTCGTCAGGCGTCGTTCACCGTGTTTAGGGAAAACAAAAAGCCCCGCCGGCGGAGAAATCTCCATCTCGGCGGGGCCTCTGTCAGGTTCCCATATTCGTCTGTCTGTAGTCTATCTTAGATTATGGTAGGCAGTCTGGTCAATCAACCCAATCCCTGACGCGGTCCTGCTCGATCCAGCGCACGTTGATAACCTGCCCATCGGCCACGTCGAACTCGATCTTCCCATACCGACCTTTGGTGAGGAATTGTAAAAACTTCTGCCAGAGCCGCGGCGGGAGGGGCAGTGTCGTCATGGCTAATCCTTCACCAATCGTTGCATCTCCCGGCGGTACTTTGAGTAGGCGAGCGCGGCCTTGTAACCCTTGCGGTACAGAGCAATGTCCGGATCGTTGCGCTTGCGTGCTTCAGTCAGGATCAGCCGGGACAGGTTCACCAGCACGTCAACATCCTCGACCCGCATGCTGAACACGGTACGGTTGACCTGCTGGATCATGCCGGTCACGATGCTGGCGATCTGGGCATCCTTCGGCGCAATCACCCCCTCGGCAATGAGCATCTGCTGAAGGGTTGGGTCGGTTGGTTGGCCGGTCATGCATCCTCCTGTATTCCGTAGAACTTCCGCGCTTCTTCAGCACCAATCAGCTCCCGTAGGCTGGTCTCGACGCGCATCTTGCCCCATACCGGATCATCAACGACTTTCGAGAGCTGGGGTAGCTCGATCTCTCCGGCCTTCCATGCGTGGTATTTCGACTTGCCGAGGTAGCGGCGTTGGAGTGCTGCATCCTGCCGCTCGAACCACTCGATGCCCGTCTCGAACTCGCGGGACGGATCCGGGATGTTGCGGCCGGCGTCGCCGAAAATGTCCTCCCATCCAGCGGTGAGGGCGACGGGTTGGCATCTTCCATTCCAGTGGTCAACGAGAGTCTCTTCCGGTTCGTGGATCGTTCCGTGCATCACCAGGCAGCTCATGCAGGTTCTGCCATCGCCTATGTGAGCCACCCATCTCCATTTGCGGACGATATGCGAGTTGGCCCGGTAGGTTGCATGCTGCGCGTTCCTGTATGCCTGTAGCTGAGCTGTGCGTGCCAACCGTTCGGCGGATACTGCATTGCCCCCGAGTGCTTCCCTGAACTGCCGGGCAACTGTGCGAGGGTTCCGGCCGGATGCTATACCGTCGATCAGCGCCTTCCGTACCTCTTCACCGGCCATACCAGGCAAGCGGTCCAAGGCTTCTCTGAGCGGCATACCCGCCCTCAGGAATCCGATCATCTCGTCAGTTGCCGAGGTTGGGACCGGTCGCAATGGCCGGCGTGGTTGCCGGGTCTGTTGCAGCGAGAGCAGGATACGCTGCCGTGCATGCTGTTCTCCGAGGGCCACCAGTTGCCGCTGGCCGTCGGTAATGAGCCGATCACCGTCTCTGGCGATAGTTGCGACTCCGGCTTCCACCTCGTCCACCAGGGCGATCAGTTCCCGGATGCGTGCTGCCTGTGTCCGGGAATAGGAACCGGTGCGGGTAGCGGCAATCAGGGCGTTCAGATCGTCCACAAGCCGCTGGTAGAGCGAGACGTAACCCATCAGGATGGCCGTGATAGCCAGCGCCTCAATCAGGGTGATCTCGTCATCCTGCTCTTCCAGTAGTGCGGTCATGGTTCGGTTGGCGCTCATGCTGCCCCCAAGTCGCCCAGAACGGCAATCAGTAGCAGGATGCCGAAGAACACGGCGATCCAAAGAGCGCGGCTGTACATGGCCATGGCACAGCGTCCACAAACCCACTCTTCAGCACCGCTGGGGTGCGGATGGAGAGAGCAGACGGTGTATTCGTGGCAGCGCTGGCAGATCGTGTAGGTCATCTAACGCCTTCGAGCTTTTCGGCGAGTGGTTGATCGGTTGTCGGGTCGTAGAGGCTGTAACGGCGGCTGTATTGCCCTCTCGTTCCGTTTGATTGCCTGGAAGCACGCTTCGCATACATGTTTGTCACCCTCGCGTTCATGGATGATCCTGAACCCATAGCCCTCATACCGAACACTGCATGCAGCGCAATAGATCGGGTCGTTCACGAACGTCTCGCTTTCCAATGGATTGCCAACCGGCTGAGTCGATCATGAATCCAGAGCATCAGGTAGTAGCGGCGGGGCATGGTTCGCCTCCCATTGCGTACAGCGCTGCTCGATGCCGGCCGAATCGGTGAACAGCATCTCGATACGCACATCGCCATAGAGCCGCTGAATCGGCACGTCCCGCCATTCGCGGCCATCCCACTCTGAATCCGGTTCGTGCTTCTCGTTGAGGTACCTCCGTTTCCAGTCTGGCCGCATGACATCAACCCAGCCCTCCACATCATCAGCGGCGCAGACCCATTCCTCTTTCTTGCCATCGCGGTAGACATTGACCAGGTGCCGGAGATGATGGTCAGCGTTCAATTGCATCGTTGTCTTCCTCGTCTCCATAGTCCGGTTGGCCGGCCATCTTCCCGCACCTTGGACACTCCAGGAACGGGGATTCCCGATCATCCGGGTAGACTGCCTTCCAGTGGTTGAAGCACGCGAGACAGGTCACGTCCGCAACAATCCAGTCCCAGTCGGAGCTACTAGCCCGACAATAGCGGCGGCGGGACATCAGACACTTCCTTCCAGAGGTCGCTCTGCTCCTGCTTCTTGGCCCAGTTCACTGGATCAGCATGAATCTCGGCGTACGCAACATTGACCGCTTGCAGTACGTCGTCAAAATTCATCTCAATCCCAGACAGTGCGTTGCTGGCAACGATGTCCTTTGCCATTAGTTCACGTTCCCGACCTGGCATCATCACTGGCGCAAAGCCTCCCGGATCAGCACATCGGTACCTTCAGGTATCTCGATCTTGTACGGAGCCTGCCGGTCTCGCTCGTCACACCAGGGGCACGGAGTCGATCGGCCGGCAATGAATGCTGCGGCTATGAACCCGACACAACCGCCGGCAACAACTGACACGATCGCTACAACGAACACCATCAGGAACCTCCTACTCATCTCGGTCGATCCCTCCCGCAGATGCCATCCTCAAAAGCCGTTCGCCTCTCTCCTTGTCTGTTGCTTCAACTTCCCGTTGCATGCGCTGAATCGCCTCTTCGGTCAGACCTGCCTCTCGCTGTAGCTGCTGGTTGCTGTAGCCGTATCCCTGCTTGTTGACGGCCGCATCGCTGGTCAACTTTTCAACCTCGGCACGTTCGCGTGAGGTCATCGGGATCACGTCACGTGCGGTGAACCGGTGATCGAGGTCACCGTTCTCGTAGGAGTCAATGCCGAACACGTCTGCGAAGCCCTTCAACCCGTGGTGAACTGCCGTCGTGATTGCGATCTGGTTGGCACGGATCAACTCCGACTCGGACAGCCCTCGTGCGTCGATCGCTGATTCCACGGCCGGCTTGAGCATGTGGCCGAGCGCTTCACCGGACAGGTCACGGCTGCTAGACGCGAGCTTGTAGTAGGCGAGTTCGGGCAGGTCAGATTCCTGAATGTGAAGCATGTGATCCTGCAGGATGGCAAGTAGCGCTTCGAACTCGGTTTTGATATCTACGCCGGATAGCTCCCACCCTCCCGGCAACCGGTAGAGTGTCTTCCGTCCGATCTTTACTTTGGTGGCATTACTGTCGGTGAAGTTTGGCGGTGACATTGGTCGGCCGTCAGCGTCACGCGCCATACCGGTGACTTGCAAGTCCGGCTCGCCATACTGGTAGGCCATGCTGTGCAGCCTCGTGGCCATTCGGCTTGCCTCGTGCATCTTCACCAGGGCATGGTCGATGGCCGCAATGCCACGAACACCGCCATCCTCGGAGTGCTTGCCGTGAACGATCGGGATCATGTCCGTGCCGGTCATGGATTCCAGCGTGATCGTGCGTAGCGGTGGTCCGAGTTCGCTGATGTCGGTGGTTGCAAGCTGTTGATGCTCCCAGACGCGCTGTGTTCCACTCGCCTTGTCCCAGACCTGGGTTTCGAAGTAGTGTTCGGTCTTGCCGTTCTCAAGTCTCCGGTCTTTCCGGATGTCCAGCCGTAGCCATGTGAGGAAGCCGCGGTGATCAACATCCATCTCGGAGATGTACATCACGTCAATCAGGTTGAAATAGACCTGATCGACCTCTGGTTCGCCGGCATCATTGAGCCGGGTACGCGTGGCGATCTGGATCAATGCGTCACCGTCTCTCGCCTTCTGCCGAACATAGAGCTGCTTCTTGGTCTGCCAGTCGGACCACTGCCAGATTTGGTGTACAGCGTCGATAAGTTTTTGTGTCTGCTGGGATGATCCGGTTGTTTCGATGGGAAGAGCAGCAGGCAGCGGTCCCGGCCACGTCGTGAACGTGTAGAAGCGCACGAGTGCGGCCGTGACGTTGCGCAGTCCGAGGATCAGTTCATCTGAACCTTCGTCCTGGAATGCCCAGGTGTTGTCGTAGAGCATGCGCCGAAGCCGATAGAGCGCCTGCGGGTCTTCGGTGAGCTGGTTCGCCTGTTCCACCCATAGCAAGGCATCCTGTCCACTCGGCCGGCCGAGCATGTGCCACAGGTTGGTGAGAACATTCTTGACGTATGACATCAGTGCCTCCTTAGACCGAGTGATCCTTCAGGTAGTGCGTCCACCAGTCGATGCCTTGAGCAAATGCGTCGGTTGCGTCGCGGTAGATTGATCCTGGCAACGTATAAAGCTCCTTCTCGAACCCGGGCAGCCAGAGCAGTGCTTCGTCCGGGTAGGGGAGCCAGATACGGCCGGAACGGGCCGGTTCCGCTGCAAGCACCTGCCGGTGGTCCTTGCTCAGCTTTGGTGTGTAGCGGTGAATCTTCGGCTTGAGCCATTCCGGAGCGGATAGGGCAAGACTCTGCACTGCGGCCTTGCCGGACGCCTCGTATTCGACAATGACGTCGCTGCCGAGCGGCCAGTCGCGTCCCAGTCCCCACTTCTCGGCCTGCTGCACAATGGCGTCGAGCAGGTCAACACCGAGCAGGGACGCGAAAGCGATCTTCTCCCGCCACACATCACGCACCAGTGCGACATATCCCTGCTGCCAGGGAATGAGGTCGAGCGTCACACAGGCGGAGTAGGCGGAAGTCGTCTTGGCTTCCCATGCCGTATCCCAGAGTTGAATTCGTGCGACAGCCAGATGTTCCCAAATTGGATCGTTGAAGTCATAGCGGCTGCGGCCGTCAGCCCACCAGATCGGATCATGAATCTTGTCGCCGCGTTCACGCACCTCATGCTGCCGCTCGACACGGAAGGCGGTGAATCCTTCGGTCTGAATCGCTCGTTGGCAGGCGTCGAGGTCCATGCCGGACCAGGTCGGCGTGCCCTCGACAATGCGCACCTTGCGGTCGTCGGTCAGCGTGTCTTCGTACACGGGATCAATGACAGCAGGAACCGGACCCGAGACGATGCGGTCCATGAGGAAATCGGCCGGTTCTGCTGCGATGTTGGCAAGCCGGGCGAATACTCCATCAGATAGCACAAGGTTCTGGATAGCGAGTACTGCGACATGATCAGCGCCGGCGGGAAGGATTGACCGGGTGATCGTGTCGATCTTCTTCTGGGTGCCTTCGGGCGTGTCGTGGGTTTCGTCGATGTCATCAAGCACGATCATGTCCGGCCGGAATTGATCCATGCGGATACCCCGGACGCCCTTATCCAGCCCATAGGCCACGACGTTGAGCCCGGAAGCTGTGCGGATCATCCCTTTGCCCCACCCACGGCTATGGCCATACTGATTCTCTAGCCGGGTGGACAGGGAATAGTCGTAATCCTGCACCTGCTGCGATTCGAGCATTGTGGCAATGGATTCCACGTGCTGGATCGCCTGGTGCTGGGTAGCAGAGACGTACAGGATGAATGAGCGAGTGCGGCGAGCGCCAACGGCTGCAACCGCAGCTTCTGCGCTGGTTGACTTCGCACCACCTCGGGGCCAGATGCCTATGAACGGCGGCGGTCTTGTTTCGGGTGACATATCCCAAACCCAGTCCCAGAACCGCGTGTGGTGCACACCGAAGTCTGCCCGGAAGAACTGCGGGAACATGCGCGGTAACCAGGAACGCCATGGCCCGGTTTGCCTGGCATCTCCAGGTGGATCAAGCCCGGCTACGAACTCGGCGAACATCGCCTCGAAGAGGGCAGGAGCCTGCTGTATGGCGATCATCGGCCACCTGCGTTCGAAACCGCGGCCATGTCCATCTGGATAGCCCGGAGCACTGCCGGGTCCTTGACGTGCTCCTTGACGGCCCGGTTCAGGGCTGCAACGAACGTCATAGCTTGTTCAGCAGTAACAAGTTGCTTCATCTGCACCTGGCGCTTGCGTTCGGTTTCGCTGGCAAGTCGCTTCTGGTTGATGAGATCGAGCAACCGGTCGTGAGCGTCTGCTTCACCAGTGAGCCGGTCAATTGCCGCACCGAGCTGGTTCATGAGACCGGGTATTGCTTTTTTGTCTCCGCGCTGATTGGCGCGCAGAATCGCATCCCACCCTTTGCGCACAGCATCAACAGAGCCACCGTTGCCGGCATGGATCGTGTCCAGGGCTTCACCGATCTGCACTTCGAGTAGAGCGATCTCCTCGTGCAGGTTCAGGTAATCCGGGTCTTCGAGTGCCTGATTCAGCCGATCGACCAACCGTTCAGGCATGTGCTTGGAGTAACGGCCGTGGCGGTAGGTGGGGGAAGCGACGCCTTTGAGCGATTTCCCGCCATGGTGATAGCAGACGGTGTTCCCGGTCATAGCCGGTCGTTGGCAACGCTCACCGGTGCGCTTGCTTTGTGCCGTGCATTGCCGCTTGATATGCGGTGCCGTTGTTGACATGGGGTGGGTGGAGGATGTCATCAGCAAGCCCCCAGCAGATGTTCCCGAATATGTGCCGCGATAGCTCGCATGAACAGGGGAGGAACAGAGTTGCCGATCCGTTTGAAGCAGGCCGTCTTTGAGCCTTCTATCGTGAACAGATCCGGGAAGGATGCGAGCCGTTTAGCTTCGGGAATGGTGATGCTGCGAGGTTGATTCCAGTGATAGTAGTGCATGGCGGATTGAGCAAGCAGTGTTGGTGAAGGTTGATCCGGGTGGAGTTTGCAATGGGCAAAGAAGGAGCCGTTGTAGGCATCCGAGCCTTTCTGTCCGGGCTTTATAGCATTCCACACTTCCGAACCTTTGCCGGCGAGTGTCGTGGCAGTGCTGGCTGGAGTTTCGAGGTCGTGCGTCGCCTGTGAAGCCGTTCCATCCTCCGGCTGCCGTTCGTCCTGTAACGGCTTCACAGGCGACGGCAGGTCATTGCGCAGCCCGATAAAGATCAGTCGCGGCCGGGATTGCGGAACATTGAACCATTTCGCATCAAGTAGCCGCGTTTCGACCTGGTAACCACAGGCTTTGAGCGTTCTCATGATCTCGGCGAAAACGAGCTTCATTTTGCCCTTGACCATGCCGGCAACGTTTTCCATGACGAACACGCGAGGTTGCAGGTCGTTCAGCAGCCTGGTGTATTGCAGAAAGAGCTGGTTGCGAGGGTCGGTCAGTATGCGGTTCCCGGAGGTACTGAAGCCCTGACACGGTGGGGAGCCGTCGAACACGTCCAGTTCACCGGGTGCAATGCCGGCAAGGTCCATGAGAGCTGTACTGGTGAGGTCGGTAATGTCACCGTGGTAGACGGGCACGTCCGGGAAGTTCTGCTGAAAGGTGGCTACCGCATGATCGTCCCATTCAACGGCCGCAAGTTCCCTGTAGCCGGCCATTGAGTAGCCGAGGGATGATCCGCCGCAACCGGCAAACGTTGAGATCACGGTAGGGGCATTTTCACCGCGCGGTGAGAGGTGATCCTTCCAGGTAGCATTCAGGGTATTGACGTAACTATTTCGGGAACTGGTGACCGCAGTTAGGGCATTCATGGTATTCGACCTCATCCGCCACGCTCTCGTCATAGGCCTTGAACTCGACATTCCGCGGTGTGGGGGTAATGAGGTCCAGCTCTTCGTCAGTGAAGAGCCCGGTGAGATGCGTGGGATTTGCTGCCTGGATAGCGGCAATCATCTCATCGTCCCACTCCGCCAGTTCCGCGGAACGGTTGTCATAGAGGGCCAGTCGCAGCTTTTGTTCGGGAGTGAGGCCGGTACGTCGAACAGCGACAATGGTTTCACCGTCAGCGTCGACAACCTGAACACGAGTGATCCCGGCCTGCGCAGCGGCTTCAACAGTCGCATTGCCGGCCAGGACGGTTCCAGTCTCATCGACAACGATCGAGCGAGCCGCTCCCACTTCGGAGAGTGCCTGCTCGATCATGCCGACGTTTCTCGGGGTGTGCCTACGGGCATTGGCCGGATCCTGATACAGGTCGGCAATGCTCGTGGGGTTGCTCTCGTCCATGCTCACTTCACCTAGAACTGGCAAAGCTAAGGGATATGTCGCCTCAGAAACTTGCGTTTCCGTTCCCGTCGGAAGCCGGATGCCTCATCATCCAGCTGGCTGGTCCCTGTCGCTCCTCATCATGCCAACACCGTTATCGTACCAGTGATAGGTAACGCAAACAAAAGCGCCCGGTTGATGCGAGGTCAGCCGGGCGCTTTTGCATGACGAGAGCAGGACTCCCGAGGTGTCCAGCGTATCAGAGTCAGGAGAGTGTAAATGTGGGCGGCTTCAGCTCCAGAGTGAAGCGGTGGCAGGTTGGTTTGTTGGAGCTGCTGGAACGTATTCCCGTTCATAGCGTTCAAGCAGGATCAACCAGTAATCGGTGAGCCGGGTAACGTCATCAGCACGGCCTTCATCCCGAGCGGTTTCGATCATGGCCCACCCGGATTCGAGGCGCTCTTCAATTGGCGGTTCCTGCCTGCTCATGTGCCTAACCTGACGTGATCACGGTTACAGGGATGCTGCTAGCGCGAGCGCGGCGGATCATGTCGTCAGTGCCGCGGGAGGTTCCATTCAGCCGGAGGGCATAGACCTGGCTGATCGGTTCGCTGTCAAGCATTGTCTGGTTACGGATGGGGCCAGCACCATTGCCGTACCGGGTCCAGTCGGCCGGGTAGGGGTGGATGTTCTCCAGATTCCAGCCGAGTTCCAGTGCAACCTTTTCAGCGAGTTGATCGGCGCCACGAGCTGCACCGTGTACCAGGATTGTGGTGGCGGGGTCGTAGTGTTCGAGGATTTCACGGATATGCCGGGTTGCGCGCCAGTCACGGCTACCGCAGACAAGGATCGTCGTCATTGAACCTCCTGATTCAGTATGGGTGATCGAGATGGTGTCGGCATCCGTCCGAGGTCATGGTTTTTCGGCAAGCTGGTCAGATTCTAGTTGTTGCAGGAACGCCTGGGCGATGCCTGGCATCTCGTCAATCGGATAATCCCAAGAAGCCACCATCTCCAGCACCTCCAGCGCCGCGAGGTAGTCACGGAGCACCTGGGGGAAGTCCGTTCGGGACCGGATGATGTAGCTAGCTACTGTGCCAACCGTGTCATCATCCCATTCGCCATTCTCGCCGGCGAGAATCCTGATCACACGGTCACCGTCTGGGTCGAAAATGTAGCCGCAGGAGCAGTTGTCACCGTAGCGGCACGGGGTCAATTCCGGAACGTGTTGAAGGGCTGTAAGCATCGCCTCCGCCTCTTCGC
>CAZRNC010000004.1:0-25328 GCA_964601285.1 uncultured Thermomicrobiales bacterium
ACCCACAAGACGCTCCGAGGACCGCGTGGCGGCATGGTGATGGCATCCGATGACCTGGCAGACCAGGTTAACAAGACTGTCTTCCCGGGTCTCCAGGGTGGCCCGCTGATGCATGTTATCGCCGCCAAGGCGGTTGCATTCGGCGAGGTGTTGCAACCTGCATTCAAGGAGTACATCGCAAACGTCGTCGGCAATGCCAGCGCGTTGGCCGAATCGTTGCAGGAACACGGCTTGCGGGTATTCTCCGGCGGAACCGACAACCACCTGATGCTGGTCGACCTGCGCCAGAACGACGTTTCCGGCCGCAAGGTCCAGCGCGTCCTCGAAGAAGCCGGCATCACCGCCAACCGCAACTCGATTCCAAATGATCCGCGGTCACCATTCCAGACCAGTGGTATCCGGTTCGGTTCAGCAGCAGTTACGACCCGAGGATTTGGCACGGACGAGATGCGGACCATCGGCCGGTGGATTGCCGAGGTTGTCCAGTCTCCCGATGACACTGCATTGATCGAATCCATTGGCAAGCAGGCCGCCGAGATGTCAGCTGGCTTCCCGTTGCCGGGAGTCGCGAACCGGGTCTCCGGAGACTGATGTCCAACGTACTGATCGCCGCAGTTGTCTTTCTGGTGGCTGCCGGAGTCTCCTGGGTCTCGATCAGGCCGACGTTGAAGTTTGCCCGGAGGTTCACCCTCTACGATATGCCGGAAGCGCGGCGGGTCCATACAACCCCGGTTCCGCGTATCGGCGGAGTGGCGATCTATTTCGGCTTCCTGATAGCCGTAGCGATCTCATTTATCCTGCCGGTGCTGCGATTTGCCGAGGAGATCGAACGCATTCTCTTGCTCGTGGTGGCGGCAACGTTGGTTGTCGTCATCATGCTGTTCGATGACATCTTCGGGGTTCCACCGCTCCCGAAACTCCTGTTTCAGATTGGAGCGGCCGGCATCGTTGTCCTGCCACGGCTCCGCGACAGCCAGGCTGGCATCGTCATCGAGCAGTTCAATCTGCCGTTTGTTGAAACGGTGACGTTGCCACTGGCGGTTGCGATTCTCTTCACGATCTTCTGGATCGTCGGGATGATGAACGCTGTAAACTGGGCTGACGGACTCGATGGCATGGCCGGCAGCATTACGCTGATCGCAACCGTCATCCTCTTCCTGCATACGTTCTTCCGCCCGCCGGGCGATCCACAGTTCACCATCTCGCTACTTGCCATTGCACTCGCCGGCGCGATCATTGGCTTTATGCCCTGGAACTGGCATCCGGCAAAGATCATCATGGGCGATAGCGGGGCGATGTTCCTGGGGTTTGCCCTGGCAACGATCAGTGTGATTGGCGGGGCAAAGATCGCCACAGCACTGCTGGCGCTAGGCGTTCCGATTCTTGATACAGCGTGGGTGATTTTCTACCGGGTGCTCAACGGCCGGCATCCGATGAAGGCTGACCGCGGCCATCTCCATCACCGGCTGCTCGATGCCGGCCTGACCCAACCGCAGATCGTCGGCGTCTTTGCTGCGCTGACAGCAACCTTCGGCGCGCTCGCACTCGCCCTGCCGACTCGCGAACTCAAGCTGTACGCCATGCTTGCAATGGGAGTGGTGGTGTTGACGATCATCGGTGTGCTCGCCAGACGGCAAGCCTCTGGCAAAGCGCCCGAAGCCTGAGTTACTGCAACAACAGCTCAAATCGGGGACCATCAGGATCATTGGCACCTGTTGATCGCCGGCGGCCCGAGATGAGCGATGCAAGCACCACTCCGAGCGCAACGAGGACAGAGACCAGGGTGGAAACCAGCGCCGTTCGCAAGAACATGGATGCCTCTCCCGTTGTCAGGTAGAACCCGGAACACAGAGGGCGTGTCGCATTACGAATACTGTGTACGAACGCAGTATATCCCAGCGTACGTACGCTGTAAAGCGCTGGTTAGGTTAGAACGTGGACTACTGGATTCTGAGGACGGTCGTTGCCTCGGCCCAGAGGTCTTCCAGCCGGTAGAAATCTCGCTGGTCTTCGGTGAAGAGATGCACGATGACATCACCATAGTCCATCAGGATCCAGCCGGTTTCTGCCACGCCTTCGACTCTCCGCACATCGACGTCCTCCTCGCGGAGTTTTGTGGCAATCTCTTCCCGCACCGCATTGAGCTGGCGTGGGTTGTCCGCCGAACAGACGACGAAGACGTCGGCGATCGTAGTGAGCTCGCGAATGTCCAGAACAGTAATGTCGGTCGCCAGGCGGTCGGACGCCACCTCGGCAACAGTTCGGCCAATCTCAACAGGGTCGGTCATCATCCTCCAGTGTGTGGCTAAGGTGGCCGCATGCAAGCGGCGGCGTGTGTCGAGAACCGGTTCTCCGGTTGCGTACCTGCCGGCTTGCAATCAGGCTGCAGGTGTAGGCCTGGCAGGGATCGAACCTGCGACCTTGAGGTTATGAGCCCCTTGCTCTACCACTGAGCTACAGGCCCGGTTTCCGGTCACCAACAGGTCTTCACGACGTACCGGTGAACGTCGAGTATACGCGAATTGAGACCGGTCACGAAACATACCAGTACAATCGAGAACGTACGACGAACCTCATCAAACTTCGAACAGGAGCAACGTGGACGCAACGACCCTGATTATCCTGCTGGTAAGCACGCTCGGCTTCGTGCTGGTCGCTTACGTGGCACTCACGACGCTATCCCGGTTTCTTGAACGTCCGTCGTTGCTCATCCCTGGAAAGCGGGCATCCAGAGTGAAAGAGTTACGGGAGACAGGAGAAGCACTGCTTGAGGAACCGCTATCCAACGAAGATCGGCTCGCCGTGCAACGGGCACTCAACACGCTCGCGATTCCCCGCACCAGCGAGTTCACCGGGCCATGGTCCAAGAGCAATCCGATCCTCGACGCTGAACACGACATTCTGTCAGTCCAGCACCGAATCAGAGATACGACTTAAGAGAGGGTTCCGGGAAACCGGAACCCTCTGTCGATCTCGGAATCGCTGCGGCTACTCCTCGACGATGAACACTGTCACCATACCGAACATACCGTGCGCGGACTCTGCGTGCGTCAGGATATGGCAGTGGAACGCCCACGCTCCCACCTCGGTCGCATCGACAATGACATCCCAACGCTCGCCAGGCGCGACATTGAGCGTGTCGCACATCCACGGATAGGGCTGAAGCCAACCATCCTTGGCGATCACCTGCTGCGGCATACCGTGCAGGTGCATCGGGTGGATCATCATGCCTTCGTTCATGTACCGGATCAGGACCTTCTCGTCCTTCTTGGCAAACAGCGGTTGCGTCGCCGGGAAGCCCTTGCCATTGATCGTGTAGCCATGCGGGCCATCATTTAGGATGATCGTGTACTCGCGATCGAACGCCGGCCGGGTGGAAGGATCCTGCGGTTCGATGATGAACGCACCGAGCAGACCCAGACTGACCTGTTTGGCGGCGTTGTGGTGCGAGTGATACATGTGGCTGCCCACAGGCTTCGCCTCAAACTCGTAGGTGAAGGTCGAACCTGGTGTGATTGGCGGCTGCGTCAGGAACGGCACACCATCCATCTCGAAGGGCACGATCAATCCGTGCCAGTGAACGCCGGTGCT
The DNA here is from genome assembly GCA_964601285.1 of uncultured Thermomicrobiales bacterium. Taxonomy (GTDB): domain Bacteria; phylum Chloroflexota; class Chloroflexia; order Thermomicrobiales; family CFX8; genus CAYWXR01. The sequence goes on from CAZRNC010000004.1 coordinate 3,592, forward strand.
TTCCGAAAGCTCGTTTGTCACGTGGATACGGACCGTGTCGCCCTCGGTCACCCGGATCTCCGGTCCGGGAACGACGCCATTGTAGGCCCACGCCTCGACAAATGTGCCCGGTTCGGTTTCCCACTTGATTTCCGAACAGGTCAACCGGAAGACCTTGACATCGCCATCTAGCTCGTACTCCAGCGGCTGTCCGCCAAGACCCTCGGTCTCGGCAGGGAACGCCAGCACACCCTCTTCGTGCATGCGGTCCATTTCTTCCCAGTCAGTAGCCGACGAGCTATCGGTTTGCCCCTGGGAGTCTCCGTGGTCGTGATCGGAACCTTCTGTATTGTTTGAGCTATCTGTGTTGCCTGAACCACCGGAAGCTGACGATGAACCGGGAACTTCACGCGGCGGATCAATCGGGAACCCAACTGTCTTCGCGCCGGCGATAACGATGCCGCCGGCGGCCAGCGATCCCACGAATCCACGTCGACTCATATGAGTTGGAAACTCAACCATCTCTGGAACCTCTCTCCATACATTCCGGCATTGCGCCACTACTATTCCCGGCTCTTCGACCGATCGGGCAGAAGATACTGGCAACCAGATCGCCAGGGAGCCACGGCACAGGGAAGTGCCCAGCGGTCCAGGCCGATCCATCCAGCTGTCTTCCAGGCGACGATCAACAGCATCGAAATGCCTACCACTCCTGGTCCCGCAACATCCGACCCGACGCCGACCAGAATCGCGACAAACGCGACCAGGCCAACCCCCAAGCCCAGAATCATTGCGATGCCGGCAACTGTGAGGCCAATGCCGGCAAACCAGGACAACCAGTCTGCACTTGTCTGTTCCCGGGTAAGGGTCCATCCAGCGGACATCCATGTCCACCCCGCGATGGACCTGAGAATGAGCCAGCAAACCGCCCAGCGGGTACCGGCAAACAGGTGAGAGACCAATTCTGGATCCTGGTGGATTCTTTGTTCCCCATATCGCCCAGCCTGGACAGTCATCAGCACTCACCGTCATTTCCGAACGACCCTCGCCGTTCTGGTGTAAATGTAGGAGTTGCCAGCAATTGCGAACACGTCAGCACGGGTAGTTTTCAGGCTACCCGTAGGGGTAGGGAGCCTTCTCCTTCGCCAACGCTCCGACCCCCTTTGCCACCTCGACCGTCCTCTCCGTCATCTCGACCGAAGTGGAGAGATCCCGTCACCGTTCCTGCGAACGTGATCGGAACGTTGGCGAAGAGGGCCGGATCTTGAAATCGTCCGTCGAACGGAATCTGCACTGGATCAAGCTGGCCGGACGAGATTTCTCCGCTTCGGTCGAAATGACGAAGAGGAAGGGCGAGGTGTCGAAGGGGACAGTCGAATTGTCGAAGAGGAGAGTCGAAATGACGAGGGGGCGCGAATGGGCTGCCCTATTCGCGAGGATCGACGAGGCCTTCACGGACGGCATAAGCGATGACCTGCGCCCGGTTCTGGACGTGGAGTTTGTCCAGGATGTTTCTCAGATGGTATTTGACGGTATTCTCGGACACAACGAGTTTTGCAGCCAGGTCCTTGTTGGACGTAACCCCGGAAACCAGTAACTGCAGCACTTCCTGCTCCCGCTCAGTCAGGTCATCCGGCCGGCGTGACTGCTTGTCGGTTGTAGGACGTGAGAACTCACGCAGCACCTTGCGCGCCAGGCCGGGCGTCAACGCGGGTTCACCAAGCGTGACACCGGTCAACAGCTCAAAGAACGCATCTGCTTCAAGATTCTTGAGAAGGAATCCCTCGGCACCAGACTTGACCGCCTCGAACAGGTCGGCATCATCTTCAGAAGCGGTGAGAACGACCGTCTTGACGTCCGGGAACTCAGCAGTCAGGGCACGTGTGGCGTCCAGTCCGTTCATGACCGGCATGTTGAGATCCATCAGCACGATCTCCGGCCGGAATTGCCGGACCTTTTCGATCGCGTCCTGACCGTTGACGGCCTCGGCCAGCACCTCAACACCCCGAGCCTCAAGGAGACTGCGCAGCCCGTCGCGAAACAGACCATGGTCGTCGGCAATGATGACTCGCATCCTGGTTGAACTCCCTGTCATGGAACCGTCATCCTCGGCACGCTAACGGTCACCGTTGTACCAGCACCCGGAACGCTCTCAACTTGCAGATGCCCCTTGACCGATTCCGCGCGCTCACGCATTGTCGACAATCCAAACCGCGGAAACTCTCTGGCCGGATCGTCGCCGACTGCAAATCCGCTTCCGTTGTCTCTTACGGTAACCTGAACATCATGCGCCCGCTGCGTAACCGTGACACATGCCCCGGTAGCACCGGCATGCTTGCGGACGTTCGCCAGCGCCTCCTGGATGATTCGCAACACCTGCAATTCTGCCAGCGGGTCAAGGTCTGGATGTTGCATTGATTCTGGATGGATGACCAGCTCAGGATGAATCTGGCTCTGGGCTTCCCATTGGTCAAGATAGCGTTGGAGCGCGTCTATCAATCCAAGATCAGCATTCAACGTCGTCCTGAGGCCAAGAATAGCCTCGCGCAGGTCAGCGTAAGCATCTCGTGAGGCAGCCGAAAGCTGGGCTATTTGCTCCTCAGCCTGATCGGGACGCTCCTGTCGCAGATGCTCTTGCGCTGCCTGCGCTTTGGTGTTGACATAGCCGAGCACCTGAGCGACGGTGTCGTGCATTTCCCGGGCGATCCGCTCCCGCTCTTGCGAGATTGCCATCGATTGCACCTGTCCGTGCAGGTTGGCATTCTCGATGGCGATCGCCGCCTGGGTTGCGAACCGCTGCAGCTGCTGTTCATCGGCCTCGGTGAACTCAAGAGCATCGAGCTTCTCGGTGAGGTACAGACTCCCCAATATCTTTCCTCGGGACATGATCGGTACAGCAAGCAGCGAATGCATTGGTGGGTGGTCCGGCGGGAATCCAACTGACCTCGGATCGCTCGAAAGATCAGGCAATCGCAACGCCTCACCGTCATCAATGACGACCGCCAACAATCCGTGACCAGTTGGAATCGGTCCCATTCGTTCACGTTCTTCGGCAGTGATACCAGAGGTCAGGAATGCGTCGATCGTGCCAGTTGGCCCCAGCAAGGAAAGCGCACCATATTGCGCTCCGCCCAGATCACGTGCTTCATCCACGACGCGCTGCAGAACGCGCTCCAGTTGCAGTTCGCTGGTGATCGCCAGCCCCGCGTTGTGCAGCGCAATAAGCTCCCGGTTTTGGCGGTAGAGGCTCTGTTGCATCCGGTTGATGGCACCGAAAATCGCCTCGGCAAAGAAGAGCGTGGCAACGAGAATGATTCCGGCAAACAGAATGTATCCGGGCCATGCCCTGAGAAGGCCAGGCCCCGCCAAGGCACGTACCAGTTCGATCGCTGCCAAAAAACCGATTGGCCCCAAAACGGCAATGATCTTCAACCAACGGAGCTGTTGTCTGTCCTGCTGCACGCTATCCAATCCCGTATCTGTGAGGCACACCATTGCGACTATATCGCGACCGGCAAGAACCTGTGCAGAACATCGCGTTTCCCGATATAATGAACGGTTGGTTGAGAACGATTCGCTTCCGGATGGAGATAAACACTATTGAGTACGACATCAGCACCAGTACGGCAGACCGAGCTTCGTAACATTGCGATCATTGCCCACGTTGATCATGGCAAAACAACGCTGGTCGATGGGCTGCTCAAGCAGGCAAACGTCTTCAGAGACCCGGACGCCGCCGGCGAATTGATTATGGACGCAAACGACCTGGAACGTGAACGAGGAATCACGATTCTTTCCAAGAATGCCTCAATCGTTTACCAGGGCGTCAAGATCAACATTATTGACACACCGGGCCACGCCGACTTCGGCGGTGAAGTCGAGCGGGTATTGAACATGGCAGACGGTTGTCTGCTGTTGGTCGATGCCGTTGAAGGGCCAATGCCACAGACCCGGGCCGTGCTCGGACTGGCGCTTGCCCTCGGCCTGAAACCCATCGTCGTCGTCAACAAGGTCGACCGGCCGATTGCTCGACCGGACGAGGTCGTATCGCGAACCCAGGACCTGTTCCTTGATCTGGCTACCGACTCCGATCAACTCGAGTTTCCGGTGGTCTATGCCATTGCACGTGAAGGTCGGGCCGGACTCGAACCAGATGACCTGTCTGACAGCCTTCAGCCGCTTCTGGACACCATTCTGAACACGGTCCCGGCGCCGGATGTCAATCCGGACGGGCCACTTCAGCTGCAAATCGCCGCCCTTGGGTACGACCCGCACCGCGGCCGGATCGCAATTGGCCGGATCGAACGTGGCGTTATTCGCGCCGGCGATCAGATTGCACATGTCGAACCTGACACCGAACCGGTGATCCAGAAGGTCAGTTCGATCCAGACCTACGAAGGACTTACCCGGCGGCCGGTTGATGAGGCCCACGCCGGCGATATCGTGGCGATTACCGGATTCAGCGATGCAAAGATGGGCGCGACCTTGACTGACCCGGCCCACTTGGACGCAATGCCGGCGATTGCGATTCAGGAGCCGACGCTGAAGCTGACCTTCGGCGTCAACACGTCACCACTCTCCGGGCGTGAGGGTGACTTCGCAACGTCGCGGCAATTGCGCGACCGGCTCTACCGCGAACTTGAAACGAACTTCGCTCTGCGCGTCGAAACAACCGAGCAGGCAGACGTCTTTTCAGTTGCCGGGCGTGGCGAGCTGCATCTCTCGATTCTGATCGAAACGATGCGCCGTGAAGGGTACGAGTTCCAGGTCTCCCGCCCGGAGGTTATCACTCGCGAAGTTGACGGCAAAACGGTTGAGCCGATCGAACATCTGGTTGTCGACACCATCGAAGAGTATGTCGGACCCGTCACCGAGCTGGTCGGCAACCGCCGGGCAAGGATGCTCGACATGGTTAACGACGGACGAGGCAACGTGCGGCTGGAGTTCGCAATCCCGACTCGGGGACTCATCGGACTTCGCAACCAGTTCTTAACTGCCACCCGTGGCAATGGCTCGATGGCTTCCATGCTGACCGGTTACGAACCGTGGCTGGGAGAGATTGAGAACAAACGAACCGGCGCGCTGGTCGCAACCGAACCTGGCACCGCGCTGACCCACGGCATCTCCAACGCCCAGGTGCGAGGTGTCATCTTCATTGCACCGGGAACCGAAGTGTACGAAGGGATGATCGTCGGCCAGCAACCGCGACAGGAAGATTTGCCGGTCAATGTTTGCCGCGCGAAGAAACTCACCAACATGCGGGCATCGGCGGCAGATACCTCCGAAAAGCTCACCCCACCAACGGTGTTCAGCCTTGAACAGAGCCTGGACTTCCTGGCGGACGATGAACTGCTCGAAGTGACACCGGTGAGCCTCCGGCTACGCAAGCGGCTGCTATCTCACCACGACCGCAACCGGGCACGCAAGAGTGCCGCCTCACGCTCCGCTGGAAGCTGATCCGGCAGGTTCGTCCAGATTCAGGTCCAACTGGATATACGAGCGATCCACCCCGAAGACCTCGGCAAGCCGGGTCAGGTGGATCGCTCTTGGCCGGCCCTTGCCGGCCTCCCAATCCTTGATCATTCCCGGGCGCACACCGAGCCGTACAGCCAGCTCCCAATGCGTCCATCCATATATCTCTCGAAGCTCCTGGATGGTCTTCACTGCACGCCTTTCGGTCACCTGTGGACTAGATACGCGGATCGGAAATCGCCTTCGGGTCACCACCGCAGAAGAGATAGAGCGCGTTGTACATGTGCCACTGCCGGCGAATCGACTCCCGGTCGTCATAACCACCAGCAGCAGCCAGCCGCTTGAAGCCATGCGCAATCGAATCCAGTCCGCGTGACTCCGGCGTCAGGTCCTTGTTCGGCGTATCCGCTCCGCGCACGATCGCTGCCAACTTGTAAAGCGCCTCGTCGTCCGGACCATGCGCCTTGAGTATGGCATCAAACGAACATTCGTCACCGTGGTGGCCCATCTCAACCCCTGGCAAGTCAAACGGGATGGCGCCGGTCTCCTCGGCCACACGCAGGACATCCTGTGTCGGCACGTAAATCATTTCCGCTTCCGGATCGCAGAAGCTCAAAATCAACCAGGTGCACGATACCCGGTCAATTCGAACCTGTTCACGTGTGATCCACTTCATATGATTCACTCTTCAACCTGTTGTCATACGATTTTCCAAAGGTATCCTGCCACATGGTCTGCGGTCCGGATGCGCTAAACTACCACGTCTCGCCGTCGACCGGAATACCGGCCGTAGAAAGAATCTCGCTTGATGACAGCGCAAGAATCCCCGATAGATGTCACACCACATCCATTCAGGTTTCGGATGTTGCAGGTGAAGCGATCTACCTGGTTGTCGCCACGCATGGTCAGGGTGACACTTACCGGAGAACAACTGGACGGTTTTCGGTCCGACGCTGCTGATGATGGCGCGCGAATGTTCTTTCCGGCAGATCCAACCGACGGTTCCTGGGAACCGCAAGTTGTCGACAACAAGGTCGTGTTCGAAGATGAAAGCAAACGACCTCCGGGCCGTGAGTTCACTCCCCGTCGCCATGATGCTGACCTCAACGAACTCGACTTTGACTTTGTAGTTCACGGCGAAGGACCGGCAGCAACCTGGGCACGCAATGCAGCGCCGGGGCACTTTGTCGGTGTGAGCGGACCCCGGCGGTCTCGTGTTGTCGTTGGCAACGTCGACTGGTATCTCCTGGCAGGCGATGCCACTGCGCTGGCTGCCCTAGGTCGGCGGATTGAAAGTCTGCCAGCCGGAACGATCATCAAGGCGGTCATCTCGGTTGCCGGCCCGGAGGACGAGCAGACCTTCCAGACCGAAGCCGATCTCGACTTGACCTGGGTGCATAACAAGCAAACCGATGCGGCGACAATTGATACAGTATTGAACACGATCCGTTCCATCAAACTTCCAGCAGGGGACGGCTTCGCCTGGGCCGCCGGCGAGGCAGGCATGATGCGCTCCATCCGCCGCCACTTCCTCGACGAACGACAGATCCCCGACACCCGCATGCGCGTCACCGGTTACTGGAAACGCGCCATCTCCAACTACGACCACCACCAGCCGCTGGACTAATCTGGACACAACAAAGCCCGTCTCCGTATTGGCGACGGGCTTCGCGCGGCAAAAGTGGACCTGTAGAATCAGTCGACCAACGGACCCTGAAGCCGTCCCGTTGATTCCCACCACTGGTGAAGTTCCACCACGACATCTCCAAGCGTCGGCCAGTTCTCGATCCCGACCCATCGAACGCTACCATCAACGTGATGACAGTGGAACGCATCCTTGTGGCCAGGGTGCGGTCGTTCGGCATGGTCAGTGTCATAACGAAACAGTGGCCGGACATCTGACCCCGACGTCAAGCATGCCTGGTACTTGTAGTAGGTCGGGCAGACTAATCCATCATCCCGAATATCCAGAAACTTCTCAACTTCGATGAATAGACCGTCCCGGCAATCGATTCTTCCGAATATGCGATATTGATACGGACCATCGACCTGAATCGACAGCCTGTCTTCGATTCCGTATATCGATTCCAGGTTGCTTAAGTGTGAATCATGGTGCGTCAGGTAATCTTCGAGCGTGGTCCATCTAGGACGCTGCCAACGCTGGCCAATCTCTGGTGATTCGCCGGTAGCGCTCATAGGTTGTCAGCCATTCAGATACTTCCAACGTTTCTTCCATCACCCCGGAGGTGACAGCGTCCACCATGTCCGCACTTTTCCGATCAAACCGATCCTCAAAATCTGACAGGCTCTCCTGTAACTCACGAACAGTCTCGAAGTAGTCTGCAAGGACGGTTCGTTGTTCGGTCAAGATTCTTGCAGCCTCGGAATGCGTCAGTGTCCCGAAACTTTCGCGGCTCTTGATCTGCATGGTCGCGTCTCCCAGATGGTGTCGAACTGTCGGTGTACGCGCGAAATCAATGTTACAACCAACCTTGTCAAGGACGTCGGAAAGTCAGCGATGTAGAGCTACCAAATTAAAGCCCGTCTCCAAGACGGAGACGGGCTTCACAGAGCGGGAGACGAGACTCGAACTCGCGACAACCTGCTTGGAAGAGTGATTTTCGGCTCTGCTGACGAGTGTCAAAATGCGTTGAAATTGCCCTGTTTTTCCCTTATAATTGGGTAAAATTGGCGACTCGAATACCCGCTGCGTGTCGCCTTCTACCGCCAAATGTGTACCAATATCGACCCGTGTGTACACATTTGGAACACATTGTAAGGGGATGCGATTGGCGATCATCAAGCGTGTGGGGAAGAGCGGCAAGCCCCGCTATCAGGTTCGTATCCCAACCACAGACCCGCTTACTGGTCGGCGTCGAAATGTCACCGTTGGAACCTATCCAACGAAGCGTGAAGCCGAGCATGAAGAGCGAAGCGCCGTTATCCAGAGGGACGCTGGCAGCCTGATACTGCCTGACAAGGTAACCATTGCAGAGCTTCTGATCCCATGGATTGACATCAAGGCAAACACCATCACCAGTAACTCTCTCGCCGACTATCGCAGCAATTTCAAACGTCACATCTTGCCGGCATTCGGAACAATGAAGGTCCAACAGGTCGCGCCGGCCAGAGTCCAGGCGCAGTATGCCGCGTGGAAAGAGGCAGGGATGAGCGCCAGTATGATCCGTCGTTGCCATATGAGGCTATCCCAACTCCTCGGCTATGCCGTCAGGATGGGTATCGTTCTTCAGAACCCCTGCGACGCGGTCACACCGCCCCGGGTTGAGCGGCCCAAGTTCGACTATTGGCGATCCGACGAGGTGAGACGGTTTCTGGAAGCGGAAGAAGGTGACTGGCTGGCTCCGCTATGGCATCTATTGATTTTCGAAGGCATGCGGAGAGGCGAAGCCCTAGGATTGCGATGGTCGGATTTGAACTGGACCACCGACGAGAACGGTGAGCATGTGACTGCTCACATCGTCCAGACCGTCACGACCGATAAGGCCGGCAAAGGTGGGGCGATCATCCAGCCGAGAACGAAGACAAAGGCAGGCGCTCGAAGCGTCCGCCTTACCTCAGATACCATCGCAGCACTAAACAGCCATCGGCGGACGTGGGCTGCAAAGAAGCTGAAATCGTCTCGCTGGCAAGATACCGACTTGGTCATTTGCACCGTAGACGGAGGGCCAATCAACCCCACGAACGTAACTCGATCATTCGCCGCGATCCTGAAGGGCGTAAACGGGGCCAGCGAAGGAAGCGCAAAGCTTCGCCGTATCAAGGTGCATGAACTGCGTCATACATCGGCGACTCTGATGCTATTGGCAAACGTGCCGGCAAAGGTAGTATCCGAGAGGCTAGGGCACGCCTCGATTGCGATCACACTCGACCTGTACAGTCACGTATTGCCAGACATGCAGGACCGGGCAGCCAGCGAGATCAGCAGAGTGATCGCATATAGCAAACCAGCGACGGTTGCATAGAGGAGAGCATCGAGAAATGGCAGCAAGTCAGAGCAGCAAGCGACAACTGAAGCCGTTCACGACCCCAGCGACGATCGCCTATAAAGCGAGAAGGGAATTCCTTATCGCCCTCGCCGACATCGTTCCTTCATGCCTCGATGCTGGCAACATTCCTAGCAACGCAGAGAGGATCCCGCTGCTAACTAGGTCCGCGATAGTTGCCACGTTGACAGGCGACGAGACAGGGGTTATCAGCCACATATGCCAGTGGCAGTCTGCCTGGAACTTGCACGACGACTGGATGTTTCAAGTTGCAAGAAACACCCTCTCACGCTGTGCGTCCGAACCACCGTCTGACCAACTAGCCTTTGTGCTAGGCGAAGAGCCGAATCTGTATGAAGGTCGACCACAGTTGGCCCTTGTCGGTGAAGATGGCCATCAACTAGGGCAGCTTAGGGGCCACATACTTACCACTAGTGATTTAGCGGAATGGGTTGAACTCGAAGTAAACGGGAGAACTGAGAAGGGAGTAAATGAATTCATCGGATATTACGACCCTCGCTCTGAAAACTGGGCCGCTGCGAGGGAACGCCTGACAAAGGAGCTGCTTAAGAGGCTCGAAGCCTGGGCGGAAGGCAAACAACTAGAGGACGAGCGGCTAGGAGCCGTTAGAACACAGCAAAAGAGAGAGCCGGACTCTGAAGCGCTCTATCACCGTCATTACAAATGGATCGTTATGTTCCAGGTATTGGGCGAAGACAAGTATGATATTGCAGCCCAGTGCGAGATAAGACCGGGGAAGAAGCCGTCTTCTGACGCTGTTAGAGACGGTATCAAGGGGACGGCTGAGCGCATCGGATTGAGCCTCAGGGGTAACCCCTAGCGATAGGGAACAGAATCCTGACAAGTCTATTCCCTACCAAGCCGATGAGAAGGCAGCTATCCTGACAGTCGAAGAGGATAGGCGGCATAGCCGCAAATGACAGGAGTCCTGCCGTTGTTAGTCACAAGCCACAGCCACGCGACGCCGCAGCGAGAGACGTACACACTCCACGAGTTCGCCACCAAGCTAGGACTATCTAGGACCGTTGCATATGAGCTTGCACGGACCGACGCATTGCCGGTGAAGGCGATCCGCCTCGGCCGGCGATACCTTTACCCAAAGACCCGAGTTGATGCCCTTCTCGCCGGCGAGGCAGAGCATCCGGCTTCATAGGAAAATCTGAAAATCCCATGCAACAATTTTTGGCAGGGTGCGGAGTCCCAGACAACAAGAGGACCAAAATGACGACCCCCCACCCCCAAAGTGACCCTTCGGGTAGAGGACGGAGAGGTTGGGATGGAAGCAGGATGGAAGAAGGAAGCAGCGATGAAGAAGACAGGAAGCAGGGAGAACAGATAGGCAGAGGGGAACAGGTAGGAGGTGAAGGAGAGACTGTGACCCTGCCGGGTAACGGAAGGGGGTTGCTGCTCATGGTCCGTCGGATTGAATAGCCACAGAGCGGGTATCGCTAGCGCGGCTGAAGAATCAATCGTTCGTGAAGTTGACGCATCAAGTCTTCAGATGTCTGGCCTTCAATCTCGATCGATCGCTCCTGAACATGGGTTCCATCTCGTGAGGTGCTTGACAGTCGCTCGGCTATTGCAACCCTGGTCGTAGACACTCCAGCCCGATCAAGTAGGGTCTTCGCAGCCTCTAGTCTGGTTCGGTTATCGGAGACAAACTCAATGACATCGCTGCCCTTTTGGTTGCCGTCTTTACGGAGGACAATCGCCTGAGTTGCATCAAGGAGCTTGACCAGAGTATCAGCCGCGAGCAACGAGCCGTGATCCACCGTTGCCGAGGCGATAGATCGTTGAGCAATCCCTTGTTGCGCCCAGACCAGTGGCGCGAGCTCTAGCCAGTTGTACTTCCGAGACCAATCCGACAGCGTAGGCAAGCGCGTAGTCGGGACGGCTGGCAGGTCTTCCGTCTCGGTTGTCTCCTTCGTTTCTTCATATTGACGCTGCAACGCGCTAAGTGTTCGGTTTGGTCCGAGTGAAACAAAGTCCTCGAAGGCGCCGCGAATCTTATCGGGCATGGCATCGATACCAGCCGCGATCTGTGCTCCAATGTCACCGGTACTTGTAAGGTTCATAGATTTAACTCCTAGTCATCGCAGACTCTTTCGCTGGCGTCACTCCACGGCGCAGCTCCTGCCTACTCCGATCAGATGAAACACCGATGTCTCGCCGGCAGGGCTCCGCACGTTCCGTTCCTGGCTACAGAGACTGCTCGATTCGCCCGTCAACGACTGGAAGGGTTACCAGATGTTCTCCGCCAGACTGCTAACCGCGCAGACTGGCTACGAAGAAAGCTTTTTCTGCGGAAAAGGAACGATGGTCAAACAGGAGAGGAAGTCACTCTGCGGAGTGACGGGATTTGAACCGTTGACTCTGGCCAACTGGTCTGCACTGTCCTTCCCGTGTGCGCCTCTCGCCCGTCCTGCGAGCACTCGGACGAACGAGAGGACGACACCCGGGGCTTGGCATGGCACAGCACACCTCGCTGGCTAAGCTATACTCATTCCCACTCTCAACCACACCAGCACCCCCTAACATAGCCCCACCCAATCGAAACTGTTGAACACCAGCTCTACTCCCGAATCCCAGCGAGGGTGCCAAGCAAGCCCAGGAGTACGTTAATTTTCACCAGGCCATTCCCGGCTGATTTACATTGTCGGGGTGGCCCGATGAAAATTGCTGGATCATTTCGTTCGCTTCGCAATTCCTCGCTGGGGAACATCCCTGCACTCGGTGAACATCTCGGCCGGGCGAATCAAACGAAATGCCCAGCGTGGGGAGGGATGACGTCTTCCATTTCACAGCGGGGATTGCTCTAAAGCGATCGACCAGTAAGGCGCAAAAACGCCCTGAGAACGTCCGGTGGCATCGACATGAACCCGGCATGGAATCGGTTCAATCGACCCGCCAGGAGGGCAGGTTTTCATGCTCAGGGCTATTGCCATTTCAGCGGCAAAGCGGCATGAGTTCTGATCGCCGCTCGTCTAGAAATCTTTGCTGGTTTGCCTCACTGTGGAGCTGATCCTGACTGACTTGATTGATCACCCCGCGAGTCGGGCTGTACCCCGACCACCGGAAGTACTCACGAACGCCAGGGTTTGCCGTCATGAAGCTATCAAGCGCTCGATCATGGCGACTATCCAGCATGAAGCGCCGGCTCGAATCAAAGCTGGACCAACGATCCAGCCCAGCCGATAGCGTAACCTCGTGCGGTAGCCCATTTGCAGTCAAACACGTCTCCAACAGCGACCCTTTGCCACTGCGAGCGTCCAGAAGACCCGCCTGGGTGCCGAGGTAGACAATCGCAGCGAATCCCACAAGAAGCACGACAGCAACCTTGATAGTGGTCCACATTGTTACCCAGGTATCAGACACCTTATCCCCCAGAAGTTGCACAACCACCAGCCCAGGCGACTGGAAGCGCTGCAATCGTAGCCCGTACATTCGCTATTAGGAAATATGGTCTATACGCGCAACAATCGATCGGCCGATTCGCGCATCGAGAACGTAGACTTTTGGCTTGAAATAGGCTATTCTAGGTAGTGATAAGAGAACGTTATCGCTAGTTAAGAGGGGCAGAGATGGCGAACGAAATCACGCTTTACACGGGAGCAGCGGCCAGCATTGAGCCGGCCACGTTCGAGACTCTAACCAACACAGCTGCACAGTTCGCCTTGGAATCGAAGTCCGAGAACACCCGGCGAGGGTATAGGGCTGATTGGTCAGACTTCACCGCATGGTGTGGGCTGCACGACCGACCATCCATGCCGGCAGCACCGGAGACGTTGAGCGCATATGTGACCGAGCTTGCAGCCGTTCGGGGCCTGAAAGCAAGCACGATTCAACGACGATTAGCGGCTATCGCCGAAGCACACAAGCTAGCCGGTTTCGCATCCCCAACCGAAGACGCACACTTCCGCGCCACCTGGAAGGGTATCCGGCGAGCCTACGGAACCGCGCAGCAGGGCAAAGCTGCAGCCACAACGCCAGACGTTCGAGCTATGGCCGAGGCTCTGCCAGACAACCTTAAGGGCATCCGAGACCGAGCTATTCTGCTCGTCGGATTTGCCGGAGCGTTCCGCCGATCGGAGCTGGTCAATCTCGACCGCGAGGATGTCCAGTTTCCCCGCGAAGGTTTGACGATCACTCTCAGACGCTCCAAGACCGACCAGGAAGGGGCAGGAGCAGAGATAGGCATACCCTACGGTTCAAACCCTGACACGTGCCCTGTACGCGCTCTGGAGGCATGGGTTGAAGCCAGCGAGGTAGACAGTGGCCCACTGTTCCGACCCATCAACCGACATGGCCAGGTACAAGATAGCCGGTTGACCGCGCAATCCGTCGCCTTGATTGTGAAGAACGCCGCCACTCTCGCAGGGCTTGACCCAACCGACTACGCCGGCCACAGCCTACGCTCAGGACTTGCAACGGCAGCAGCGGAAGCAGGAGTCAATGAGCGCGAGATCATGCAACAGACGCGCCACAAGAGCCTGCCAACCGTCCGGAAGTACATCCGGCGAGGCTCATTGTTCCGGGACAATGCAGCAGGAAAGGTTGGATTGTAAGTTGTCTGATACCACCAAGATTCCCTTGTCACAGCAGCAGGAACGCGTACTGCACGCCATCGCGGAGGATTCTGTCCTCCGCGATGGCGAGAGCGCAGAGTACCTATTTCTCCAATCCATAGATGGCTCCTCAACGATCACTTATAGGGAATTCAGTGCTGTTGCGACCGCTGGAGACATGATCGCCCTGGCGAACGCCGGCCTAATCGACGTCATTGATTATCACAGAGGTATCCCGGAATTGTTCGTCGTTAGTCCGCGCGGAGCTGACCATTCTAATCAACTAAGGGGGGCGGAGGAGAGAATTGTCGAAGAGACCATACAGTACCTTGACAAAGAGTTTGCGACTCGCCACAGCGAAGCTTACCGCTGCTGGAAACTAGCCGAAAAGTCGCTACGAAGTGCAGGAATGCCGGCCGAGATAGCCACAGTGGGCCACCACTGCCGTGAGGCAATGCGAGCCCTATCCAACAGCTTGAATTTGATATATCGCCCTCCCGGCAACCACGAACAATCAACCCCAATGCGGAGAATAAGAGCCATACTTGCTCACCAAGAAGACCAATTTGGGTCAAAGGAGGGCGAATGGGTCAAGGCACTGGCGGACTACTGGTATACCGTCCTGCAACTTGATCACGACTTGGCGCACGCCAGCAGTCGAGAGACCGGAACTCCAGCGCTAACCATAGAGGACGCTCGCCGCGCGGTGTTCCAAACCCTCGCAACCATGACAGAGCTTGATATGTGTCTACGCAGAACACAGGCGCGACGACGTCACTTCCTCGTGCGATACCTGGGACCCTCGGACAAGCTAAGCGCTGGAGAAGGTAAGCCATTCGTAACAAAGGGTGGAGTGATCGAACTTCAAGAAAATCAGATAAAGGATATGCTACGACGAGGCCACAGGGTGGAAGGATACCCGTAGCGGCCATTGATGCACCGAGCACGACGCGCCAGGATCGATTCTAAGCGACGAAAAGGGGGCTGCGTGTATACGAAGGCGGTGGCTACTTCTTGTTTCCTCCGCCCGTATCATTGAGCGCGTCCCTCGATTCAATTCGAATCCTGTTGCGCCCTTTCTCGTCATTTGGTTCTACCATCCACAAGAGAAGATCATCAACGGGGTGCCACCACTTCTTGTCAGCATCCGCCAATAGCTTGCGCTGAACCTCTAACTCCGCCTGTTTCCAAATCTTGCTCTGTCGGTTGTTCATCGCTCGCGTGTAGTCTCGATGCTTTTCCGTTCCTTCATGCTCGCCAGCAAGCTCTGCAATATGGTCCCGAATCAGCCAGTTCATCATCCCTGACTGATCGTCTCCAGTGGCAGGTTGACTTCCGCCAGTGGGTCTTGCTTCCTGCAGCCCTCCCCATCCTCTCGACCCGCCAGGGAAAACCGACGGAACGGGCACGTTCAATTGCCCAGCATTGACATCAGGAACGCGAACGCGAATGGCCCCACTAGGAAGCCCGGGCAACACACCAGAAGAAGGGTAGGATGACGGAACGGACACGCCCAAGTGACCAACATTGATACCAGGCATGCGCATGGCTCCACTAGAAGGCCCAGGCAACACGCCAGCAGGATAGGATACCGACGGAACGGGCACGTTCAATTGCCCCGACGGTATGCCGCCCGTGTCGTGTCGCTGCAACCACTCAGAGAATCCCGTCATGCGACTACACCAAACCACTGGGCCGGCAGGAACCCGGCGAATCAAATCTGAGAAACAACAAAAGGCCCCACTCCTGGCGAGGCAGATGCCAGCGCCAGGAGTGGGGCAACCGAAGCAGGAACCCAATACTAAAGGGGAAGGTCAGGTTGAAGCACTAACGGAAGATGCTTGCTGCCGAAACTCAGAGCGCAAGCCAAGGTACAAGTCAGTGACTCTGGAGGACTTCTGCGTCTTGCCGTCTAAGAATCCCATGACACCACCCCCCCCCCTTCATGGCCTCTACCAACATGATAGTCACGCTCGGAGGACCGCACCCCACGAATGATCTGGTCCAGTAGTGGCAGATTCTCGTCTATGGACTTCAATTCATCCCGAAGTCCAGGCATAAAGTAGTTTGCGGACAACTCGCGATAGATCGCCCGACGACGATCACCAAGCGACAGAGATCGTTCCCGTAGGAACTTGACAAACGGACTATCATCGGGGCGCGGTATATAGACAGTCTTCATTTACTGCCCCTGCCCAGGCACGCCGCCATTGCTCATGAGCCAGGCCAAAAACGACGGAACCTGCTGTTCCGCCGTCTTACCGGGGGTGAGCATGTCTGCCTGCCAACCGGCCAACTGCTGATCGATATTGCCCTGTGTAGCCTGTTGAGCCCAGGGATTTGTCGTATCCTGATATGCGCCGGCGAGAAGCGCCTTGAAGGCCCTTGCCTGCACATCCGGACGAGCAACGTCGTCATAGCCGGCAGTCTGGGCCTGAGCCGACGTGTAGTTGCCGAACATCTGCTGCCACGGATTGCCCTCAAGCCCATCCGGGGTATGAGTCGCTGCCGATTGCATTGCACGAGCAATCATCTGATCGATCTGGTCTTTGCTGAACATCGGACCAGCGCCAGGCGTGCTCCGATTGTTCATATAGTCACCGAGGAAGCCCATGAAGTCCATCGGTGTACCTTGGAGATCAGTTGAAAGGTCGAATTGTCGCGCCGCACCATGAGCCGAACTCAACATGCTCTGGATCACAGGATTGGCCGCGTTCGGGTTTATGCCATTCCTGATCATCCACTCCCGAGCCGCCGAGCTGGGGTCGTTATACCCAACGTTCGCTTGGTCGGCCGAATGCCGAGGATCGGCGGCAGATTCCGGATTAATCGTGTACGTCGCCTGATTGTCAGGATGATTAGGGTCCTCTGGATCGAAGGTGTTTGCCGGATCGAAATCAGAAGGATTGGCCATGTTCACCATCCTTCAACCCAGCAACCTCATTTTCCAGCGAGGCGATCCGGTCTGTAAGCTGTGTGGTTACCACAGCTTCAGCACCTTCAACGTCGGGATCGTGTTCACCGAAGATGATCCGGAGCGCACCATCTAAGGCAACTGTCATGTGGAAAACACGCTCTGCCAACTTTTCAGAGGCTAAGATTGTAACCGCGTTCACGCGTTCGAGGTATTGCAGACGTTCTTCCAACTCACTGGAAGCGTCCACCTTCTCCTTTGCCGTGTAAGGCATGATTCACCCTTTCTCTCGGGTAGTCGATACGAACAGCCGATATCGCGACCAACCGAGATTGTTCCTGCTTCGGTTGGGTTATATAGGGAAACAGCGGACATGCAGATAGACAGCAATCAACGGGCGTCAATCACCGATTCCTGCATTCCGCACCAATAACAGACGAAGCGGTTAGCGAAGTCTGTTATTGGTCTAATTGGCCGAACCAAGACGTAGTCTGTAACCGCTCCGCCTGGCCCGAGCGCCCCGAAAAGGGCGCGACGGAGCCAGGCCAGGAAACTGTGTCAGGCACCTGTATCCACAGACTGCTCGAGGCCGCTTCATATATACAGGCGACCTTCACGTGATCCGAGCAATCCGACTGCGCGGATGGCCGTCTAGGGCCGGCCACCGCGTCGGTAACGTTCTGTGGATACATAGGGTGTCGCATGGGCTTGCCCTAGCGACCGCGTAGCGGTTACACACCCTTGCCGATTGGCTTGAGCGAATGAAGCGGTTGCAGCCTGATGAAGCACCTTCAACATGTAACGGTCGAAGAGGCTACGCCTCGATTCCTTTATAATGTTTCGTTTGCTGCTATATGTTAAGTATAGCAGGTTTTGCCGCTTTGCCGTTTATTTTGGCATACGCCAAATTAGAGATTGGCTTGTACAAGCCTAAAACAGTGGGCGAGAGAGCCCTTGTAGGAACGTATATGCCAAATTCCTGATCGGCGCAGATTCTCTCTCCCTGGCCTCACTCCACGGCGAAGCTCCTGCCTTGCCCTAGCGACCGCGTAGCGGTTACACACCCTTAGAGGTTGGTTGAGTGGGTGCAGTGGTTACAGCCTGATGAATCACCTTCACCTGTATTTCTCAGGCAACGGTCGAAGAGGATACGCGTCAATCTCTTAAGCCGGTATACACTTGCAATTACATACGATACGATACATGGAATATCGTCTCGTAAATCAAGGGTTGCTGGCGAGAGCGTAAGTGTTTTTCTCCCCGGCATACGCGGACACTGACCCTCGCTGGGGATAGAGACAACCAAGGTTTGCCGATCCAGGGGCCGGATTGCATCCATCTTGCCCTATCACGGTCCATATCCAGAGACCCGTAACCAGAACATGCCCCTGTGAAGCCAAAGAAGGTCCCAGGATCGACGCGATAACGCTTCACGAGTCCGGGACGCGCCGGCAAGTTGCGCACAATTTAGAGGGCTGGTTGTGGGCAGCCCTCTAGGATCCTTCTGGGGATAGGGAATTGGATTCAGGTCAGCTCTTCTCTCGCCGTTCTGCGGGCTCCTGACCATCAACGAGCATCTGGGTAAAGGCGGCGAGGGCCGGCAGTACGTTCGGCCAAAGCGTCTGAATATCCAGGAGGATACAGGTCACGTCTTCCATGCTCTGAAAATGGGTTTCCAGTTCGTGGATTCGGTCACCGAGTCCTTCACCCGTCGGCCACACGAGCGAGTCAGATACGCGTCCTGTTGAAACGTCGAATCGCTCGATCGGTCGGCCTACCAATTTTTCCAGCTCGCTTATTCGACTCTCCAGACGAACGATGTCCGGCGAGTCCCCTGATAGCTTAGAACCAACTACTTCCACAGCCATGCCAGCCCCTACTTTCTTCAACTTTCGACCGATTGGTTGTCCTAACTAGTCCTACATTAACCTATATGTTCCTGAGTGTCAACCCTATCTGGTCCTATCTTGTCCGAATTGGTAGAATCTCATGATTGTCTGGCTCGAACACGCCGAGGAGGAAGCAGCGTGGCCAATCTAGTCACACTCAAAGAGGCACAAGAACACATAGGGGTAAGCAAGACCACGATGGGCAAGTTGGTTCGGGAAGGTCGATTCACAATCTACGAAGACCCATCCGATGGAAGAAAGAAGCTCGTTGACCTCGACCAGGTGACAGCCGCGATGCAACCACGACAGGTGACACCCGCACGCGGCCCCGATGACAAGCAAGTCTAGGGGATAGGATGGACTACAGCACGCGACAACATGCCCTATCACAGGCGCAGCCCTTGACTATTCCCGAGGCAGCCAAGTACTTCGGGATAACCCCGGGTGCGGTCAGAAAACGGCTGGAACGAAGACAACTCCAAGGGACAAAGGATGACAACGGCCGATGGACAGTCTTCGTTACGACGAATGAAAGAGCCGACAAAGGTTCGGCTAGTCCTAAGAGAAGATTCGATTCAAGGGCTACACGTTCAGCTGAACATCAATCCCGAGATGGAGCCGGCGAGGGATGGGTACACCTACTCCTGGCCGAGATCGAAAACTACTCCCGGCGAATAGAACTGCTTGCGTATGACAACGGGCGTTACCGGGAGCGGATTGAATCGCTTGAAGAGCAACTAGCCAAGATGAAGCAAGACCTCGAAGACATTCAGAATCAGGCCCTAGCAAGACAGCTACATCGATAGACCGCCTGCGACCGTGGGTACACATTTGGAACACATCGCGAGGAAAGAACGCAACAGACCGCCCGAAGGCGGTCTGTTTTTGGCTTATATTAGCCAATTCACAGAGCGGGAGACGAGACTCGAACTCGCGACAACCTGCTTGGAAGGCAGGCACTCTACCAACTGAGTTACTCCCGCGGAGTCGGGGTGAGAGGATTCGAACCTCCGACCTCAGCGTCCCAAACGCCGCGCGCTGCCAGGCTGCGCCACACCCCGTTGACAGCGACTTAGTATACCACCCCGAACAGTCTAATCTCGCGGAACCAATCTGACAAATCGACGTCGGCCAACCTGAAGGACTGCCGGGCCGTCGAGATGAATGTCACCTTCGGTCGTCGCGACTCGCTCGCCATCGAGTCGAACGCCACCTTGCTGGACCAGCCGGCGAGCTTCGTTATTACTGCTGGCCAAACCGGCCTGGAGGATGAGTCCAGTGATCGATGCCGGCAGGTCGACATCGACATCCGGCATTTCACTCGGAGCCTGGCGATCGCGGAAGATGCGAGAGAACTCATCTCGCGCACCACTTGCTGCAGACTCACCATGGAACGCCTGGACGACGTGGGTAGCAAGCAGATCCTTCACCTCCCGTGGATGCTCGGAACCACCGGCCATACCGTTCGTCAGTTCATCAATCACTGTCACCGGGATATCCGTCACCAGCCGGAGATACGTATCAATTGCACTATCCGGAATCGACATCAGCTTGCCGTACATCTGGTTGGGATCATCGGTGATGCCAACATAGTTGCCGAGGCTCTTGGACATCTTCATTTCGCCATCGAGCCCAGGCAGGATGGGCACTGTCAGGATGTCCTGCGCTTTCTGGCCCATCTCGCGCTGAATGTCACGTCCTACCAGCAGGTTGAATGTCTGATCGGTGCCGCCCATTTCAACGTCGGCCTGAACGGCGACCGAATCATAGGCTTGCAGCAGCGGGTAGAGAAACTCGACAATCCCGATTGGAGAGCCGGCTGCATAGCGATTGGCGAAATCATCGCGTTGCAGCATCTGGGCGACGGTGAACTTGCTGGTGAGTCGCAAGACATCCGCCAGGTCGAACGACCCGAACCAGCTCGACTGCCAGCGAACCTCGGCCCGGGACTCATCGACGACCTTGAAGAACTGATCGAGATAGGTCTGGGCGTTTGCACGCACTTCTTCGGCGCTGAGCATCTGGCGTTGCACGGAACGCCCCGTCGGATCGCCGATCTGGGCGGTCCAGTCTCCAATGATCACCACGATGGTATGACCGAGATCCTGGAAGTGGCGCATCTTCTTGAGACCAACATAGTGGCCAAGGTGGATGTCCGGGGCGCTGGGGTCAAATCCCATTTTGACGCGCAGCGGTTTGCCGGTCTGCAGGCGCTTCTCGAGGTTTTCCCGAACCTCAACCTGCGCGACATTCTCGGTCAGAAGCCGCCTGATGCTTGCTTCTCTCGTCTCCTGAGCTTCCGCCACGTATCAGCCGCCTTTCGCCATCTGTTCCGGTATTGAATGCGAGAGGATCTCTCGCGAAATCCGTTCATCTTCTGCAATTTGACTGACGAGGGCATCAGCATTGGCAAACGCCATGTCAGGTCGAACAAACGCCAGGAACTCGACTTCGAGTTTCTGACTGTAAAGATCCCCGCGATAATCCAGAATGTAAACCTCAACCAATCGCTCTCGGTCGCCAAAGGTTGGACTAGTGCCGACATAGATCAGCGCTTCCCGTGGTCCATTGGAGCGATCATCAAGGTGAGCATAGCCAACATAGATGCCGTCTGCCGGGATGCCAATGCCGGGCGGGATGTGCAGGTTCGCTGTCGGGTAGCCAAGGTCCCGGCCACGCGCCATCCCATGCTCAACCATTCCATCCAGACGAACCCGCCGACCGAGGAGTTCGGCTGCTCCATCGATATCTCCGGAAAGCAGGGCTTGCCGCACCCGCGAGCTGCTAATCACGCCCTGGTCGTCTTCGAGCGGGGAAACAATGTGGGTTTCAAACCCATGGTTCCGGCCCCAGGTATCCAGGTGTTCGGTCGTACCCGCTCGCTGCTTACCGA
>CAZRNC010000005.1:0-24484 GCA_964601285.1 uncultured Thermomicrobiales bacterium
ACCGCATCCATGCCAGCGGAATGCCGCATGCCGAAGCGCACGCCGATGACATCATCGAGGCGACCTATGACTGACATCCGGGAGATTGAAGCGAAATACGAGGCCGACAAACGGGCGCTCGATCAGTTGCTGGCTCTGGACCGCTTCGGAGAGTGGGTTGTTGAACGCCTTCCTGAGAAGATTCAGGTGGATAGCTACTTCGACACATCGACTGAACTTCTGAAGCATGGTGGAGCGAGTCTACGGATTCGCCGCAAGGATCCGGCGGTGCTGATGACTTTCAAGGGTGACCGGGTAGCAACCGGCTCGGCTGTCTCGCGACTTGAAGATGAGGTCAGCATTGACCCTGACCTGGCCATTCAGTTCGAGCAGGATGGTGCATGGCCACAGCAAGACCTGCCGTCGCCATTGGCAAGGGCCAGGCCGTTAACCGGAGATGCCACGTTTATCGCGTTTGCTCAGTTGCAGACCTCGAGGATGCAGTTGATTGCGTCGCACCCGGGCGGCGCACAGGTTGAGCTTGCAGTTGACCGTTGCCAGGGTACCCGGATCGACGATGATCGCCGGGTGACGTTTGTGGAAGTGGAAGTCGAGTTGAAGCAGGGAAACCTGGACGATCTGACAGACGCGCTCCATGCGCTGGTGTCGACGGTTCCCGGCCTGCGACCATCGACGACCACCAAACTGGAGCGGACGCTGACCTAGCGGCTCCTTGCCCGGTTGACGATCGCCCGCGCACGCTCTGCCACTGGCGGATCAATCATCTGCCCATCAACCTCGACCGCTCCACGTCCTTCGGCCACGGCCTGATCGTAGGCATCGACGATGCCTTGTGCCTGGGCGAGTTCTTCAGCGTTCGGCGTGAATGCGCGAAGGATCGGATCGATCTGGGCCGGGTGAATGGCGAACTTGCCGTCATAGCCCATCGCCGCCGCCGTGCGGGCATCCTGCTCAACAATGTCGAGATTTCGGAACTCCGGGCACACGACGTCATAGGCAGCAATTCCGGCCGCCCGGCAGGCTGCAAGGAGCATGAACCGGGGGATTGTGAGTTCGTCGCTGCTATCCGTACGACGCATGCCAAGCAGCAGCGTCAGGTCTTCTCCGCCAAGGACCAGGCCGCCGACACCAGGAGTGTCGGCAAATGCTTCGGCCCGAAGGATCGAGCGAGGCGTCTCGATGTTGATGATGACATCCCGTTCGCCCTGACCGATGCGGTCGAATACGCCGGCAAGTTCCGCCGGCCGATCGACCTTCGGAATGATAATGCCGATGTTCGGATGATCGGCTACTACGGCGAGGTCGTCGTCGAGCATGTCGAACGATGGTGCATTGATCCGGATATAGAGCTGTGGGCCGGACTGATCGTCGCGCCCGGCGAGTTCACCGGCAACGGTCCGCCGGGCTGCTGCTTTCTCGGCAAGCGGAACACTATCTTCGAAATCGAAGACGATGGCATCGGCATTGCGTGAGGTAGCTTTGGCGACCATCGATTCCCGGTGACCGGGAACAAAGAGCAGCGTTCGGGGCCAGGTTTCAGTCACATTACATTCCCGGTGGTTCGCGTTCGAGCACGATCGACTGGTTTCCGCACTTCGGACAGACGACCAGCCGCTCGAATCCACGGGTGAAGTAACCGCAGTCTTCGCAGGCCCAGCGGGTGAGCGCGAAGAGGCGCACCAGATCCGACCTGGAGATGATGCCGACAACTTTGCCGCCAGTAACCACCGGGATGCGCCTGACGCGCTGCTCGGTAATCATGCGGGCAACCGTTTCCGGATCGGTGTCTTCACCGACGGTGATCACATCGTGGGTCATGATTTCGCCGACAGTCCGGCCCTGCTTGGAGATGACATCATATTCGGAAACCACCCCGACAAGGAGTCCTTCCTCGTCGACAACCGGCATTCCCGAAATTGAGCTTTCAAACATGAGGCGTGCAGCGTTCTCTACCAGCATCGAAGGATCAAGCGTCACGACTTCCGAGGTCATAATCTGACTAGCTCGCAGATCCGTAGTGGTGGACATACTGCACTCTCCAGTCTGGATGCCGGAAAATCCCGGCGTTGCGTGTCTGTTCGACTCTAATTCTAGCTTGATTGGCCAACCGTGAGTGCAGGAGTCAATTCCACGAGGCGCTGCTCTGCAAATTCCCGCATGTAATCTCGCAAATCGCGGGAAGCAGCAGCCACCTCATCGAGAATTTCACCAATCGGACGGGGGTCGTCACAGGCGATCTCGCCGACCTGCTCAAACAGCTTCTTGCGGAACTCCAGTTCGAGATCCTTTCGAAGCGTTCGTAGCAAAATCTTCTCGTTGTCACGGGCCGATTGCTGCACCATCGAGCGAATCTCCGCCATGCGAAGCGGCAGCGTAGCAACGTTGGCTACCGATTGGCGGGCACGCTGCACGGCTTCAGCTTCGTCAACCATGTCCATCATCAACCGGTAGGAACTATCGCTGGTTGTTGCTCGCAGGGTGACGTCTGCAGAAACCAACCCGATCTCCGGATATTCCGTTGTCTCCACACTGAAGAGCGGCAGGTGTTGCTCCTGCCACAGGTAGAGACACGCCGAGGAAACCCGGAAGTAATAGAGTGCCGAGAGCAGATTTTCTCGCGGCGAGACTGGCAGCTGATCCTGACGGGCAAGGATCGAGATCAGGCGTGCTGCCGGCAGCTCGCTGAACATGATGTCCGTTTCCGGCGTCACCAGCACAATCGTTGCGGCTGGTTCGCGTCCACCCCGGCTGCGTGATTGGCGGTTGAGCAGGAAGTCGGTCAGCGTCGAATCCGGGCAGAGGAACGCGCCGTCGAGAATGACCTTGTCGGTGAATTCGTGTTGCTCCAGTGCGGTGTCGAGCAGTTCTCTGGTGACGCCGGTTTCCGGAATGGTCAACAGGTTCTCGACGACCTGGGCGCTCACCTGGCTTGGTTTGATCCGGTCCGCGGCGAACTTCGCGTCCAGCGCCAGCACGGTCGCGGTGTGTGGAGCATCTTCCGAGGAGCCAACCAACAGAAAGTCAGGATTCTCAAGATGATTGAGGTTTGCCTCGCGCGAGACGGCTTCGATATCATCCAGGCGCAAAATGCAGGACACCGTGATTTCGTCGCCATCCGGCAACTGCCAGGTTGTGCCCGGGAGTTCATCCAGCCATTTGGTGCAGCGGGCAGCCCACCGGTCGCCGATGTGCCGGCTTGCGCCGCCACGATCGCTCCAGATCATCAGCTGGCGATCAAGGTAGGCGGACAGCAGACCGCCACCGGGAAGCTTGCGATCCCGGACCTCTTCGCTTGCCTGTTGCGCTTGCGGGAGCGGAGGATTGCTGCGGCTTGGAGATGAGGAAGCGTGGCCGTTTGCATGCGCGGATGAATAGTAGGGTGGATTGTTGTGTACCAAGAGTGTTCGAACCTTCCGAATACGCTCCGAGCGTCCGATGGATGGTACCGTATTTCGGCATGTTCGGGCGAATGAGAGCAATAAAGGGGGACGAATGGCTACACCTTCGGCAGGCAGGCTGAACGGTCTCACTGCACTGGTAACCGGAAGCACACGCGGGTTGGGCAGAGTTACCGCAGAATGGCTGGCACGTGAAGGGGCAAGGATTGTTGTCCATGGCCGGCACGAAGAGGACGTTGCCCTCGCCGCCGGTGAACTGGAAGATGCCGGCCACGACGTTCTTGGCTTTACTGCTGATCTTGGCGTTACAGCCGGCGCCCATGAACTGGCAACAGCAGTATTGGACAATGTTGAGCAGCTCGACATTCTGGTCAACAACGCCGGCGGGAGCATCCGCGGGAACTTCTGGGAAGTCAGCGATGATGCGTTCGAATACCAGACCAACGTGAACTACCGCTCCCCATTCATCCTCTGCCAGCATGTTGCGAAGCAGATGATCGATCGCGGCATCGCCGGGCGGATTGTCAACACCAGCACCATCGGCGCCCACAGTTGCCATGCTGAAGGGCTGGTCTACGACGCTGCCAAGGGAGCCGTCGAGGTGATGACCCGCAACATGGCGTTTGAGCTTGGCAAGTACGGGATCACGGTCAACACGGTCATCCCCGGGGCGATCGCTGTCCGTCCGGGTGCGGACGGGACAACTGACGCCTGGGGGCGCTATGCCGCCCGAAACATTCCGCTCGGGCGGGTTGGTCACGCCGAAGACATCGCCGGCGCCGTCCGCTTTTTCTGCCTGCCGGAATCCCGGTTTATCTCCGGCCAGAGCTTGCTGGTTGATGGCGCTCACAACACCTGGTTACCGGAGGACAACACATGACAGACAACGGCGAGGTCGTCATCAACATGCGCGGGCAAAAAGCTGCCCTGGGTCCACTCCGCAAGGATCTGCTCCCGCTCTATCTGCGCTGGCGGAACAATTTCGAGATCCAGTGGACCTACGGCAATTCGACCGTTCCGGTCACGGCTGAACAGCAGGAGAGCTGGCTGGAGAACCAGGATGGCAACGACATCTTCTGGTTTACCGTCTATCAGCTCGATCCATTTCGGCCGGTTGGTATCACTGATCTGTTTGAAATCAATCAGCGCTGGGGATCGGCCCGGTTTGGGGTGCTCATTGGAGAGGAAGATGCCCGTGGCATCGGACTTGGCACCGAGGTTGCACAGCTTATGCTCGACTTTGCCTTCACCGCGCTGGGCCTGCACAACGTGATGCTCTCGGTCGTGGAGTACAACGAGGCAGGACGAAGAGCATACGAGAAGGCAGGGTTCCGGGAGTTCGGCCGCCGGCGCGGCGCGGACATCATCGGCGGGCAACGCTACGACGAAATCTTCATGGACTGCATCGCTTCGGAGTTTCAGAGTCCGTTGCTCGCAGACATCTTGTCGCCAGACCGGTTGCGCCGGCGACCGGCGCCTCAGGTTGTTGATGGGCTGGATTGACGCATGAAGAGCGCAGGATAACGCAACGCAGCCAATATGATCATGACGGTGACCAATCCGCCGGCGACCGCGACAGTGCTTGAAACACCAACCCGGTCGGCTACAAATCCCATCGGTAGCAGTGAGACCGGCATCAGATACCACGCCATGATCTGGACGCTGGTTACCCGGCCATAGAGTCCAGGCTCGGTGTTCAGCATCATCAGCGAACGGTTGATCGTCAGGTAGGTCTGGCTGAACAGCCCAACCATGAGCAGGAAGAACAGCGACAGGAAATAGAACGGGGAAAGCGCGAAGCCGGCCAGGACGACACCGAAGATGATGCCGCACACCAACTGGATTTTCGCCATGTGGGCCGAGTCCGAAAAGTAGGCTGCACCAAGCGACCCGATCAGTGCCCCAAGACCTACCGAGGCATACATCAGCCCCAATCTCGATTCGCCGACATTCAGCACATCCGACTGGAACACTGGTAACAGTTGCTGGAAGGGCATACCCAACAGAATCGGGATCGCAGACAGCAGCATTAGTCCCAGCAGAATCCGGTTGCCCAGGATGTACTGGAACCCATAGGCCATCTCCTGGAAGGTGCCGCCCTTGCCGGCAGTTCCGCGGCTGCCCGAGGGCAGGTTGTAGAGCAGGATGACGGCGACAAGGTAGGAGAATGCGCTGGCGTAGAACGCCAGTTTCGGGTCATATGCCAGCAGGACGCCGGCGATTGATGGCCCGAGAATCAGGTTGAGATTTCGCCCGGTAGAGTCAAGCGCCAGCGCGTTGGCCATGTCCTTGCGTCCCACCAGGTCGGTCATGAACGCGGTGCGGGTGGGCATCGTAAACGGGAAAGCGAGTCCCTGGCACAGGCTCAGCACCAGCAGATGCCAGATCTGAATGATCCCGATATGGACGAGAATCGCGGCAGCCAGGCTGACACCTAGCATGCAGGTTTGGGAAATGAGCAGGATCATCCGGCGATCGAATCGGTCGGCGACTACACCGGCGAAGGGTGAAAGCGCGATCTGGGGAACGCTGCGAACCAGCGCAACCAGTCCCAACAGGAACGCGGAGCCGGAAAGGTCGTAGGCAAGCCACGACTTGGAAACCATCTCGATCTGCATGCCACCCATCGAGAAGAGCATGCCCAGCCAGAGGTTTCTGAACCGTGGCAGCGCAAGTGCGGCAAAGGTGCGACCGATGAACGATGGCTTGTGGAGTGTGTCTTCCGTCACCGGTGGCGGATCGGATTCCGGACCAGGTTCAGATTCTTTCGACCGTCGTCGTAGCTGCACCGTGTGTGTACCCCCTCCAGCCCGAACGGGCATGGCGCATCATACACGCTTTTCAGAAACGCTGGCGTATCGTTTTCAGATTGATGTTGATACCTGGAAAAAGCACAACGCCGGCAGCGAAGATCACTGCCGGCGTTGTACTGGAATGGTTGTTGACTAGCGGGTTGCCGAGGTTCCGCCGTGGCAAACAGCGCCCGGCTCGAGCGTCTGCGGTCCTTGGCGGTAGGCGCTGATGAATCGTTCGAGATCTTCATCGGTGGCGTCCTGGAACTCCATTTGAAGGCCCCAGGCACTGGCGACGATCGGACTGTTCATGCCTTCGGGATAGGGGCTTACCAGCACATAGGATTGATCGGCATAGGCCCGGAGAACATCCAACTGCTCACGATCCAGGTTCGGCTGGTAGGTGATCCAGACGGCACCGTGCTCGAGAGAGTGGACGGCATTCTCGTTGTTGACCGGCAGACTGTAGTAGCCGCAGTTTTGCCAAACCGGGCTGTGATCGCCCCCGACCGGCGGGCTTTGTTCGTAAGCGACAGGGCCTTGGGTGTGAAAGTTTGTCAGGCCGGTGAATTCGGTAACACCATCCGGCGGGCGTCGCTCTCGCCAGTCAACGACAATGCTATAGATGAAGTAGACAACGAGCACACTCAACAGCACGCCGGCCATCATCAGGCTGTAGCGGACGACTGACTTGTTACGTTCCTGCTTCTCATTGCTGACTTTCCGGTTTGACCGGCGTTCCTGAATCTCCCGCTGGCGGCGCTCCCGGCGCTCGGCTGCTCGATCCTGCTGGCTTGACATGTTCCTCCACAACTGGGCACGTTCCCCCACATTCGCTAATGGGAGAATCCGCGGGCAGACATTCAGTAACGTAAGACCAGAAGCGTGTGAATTCCCCGGTGAGGGGATGCGCCGCAGCCAAGGGTAAACTCCGGTTTGACGGCTGTCAAACATTGCGTTCGGCAACCGGGTACAGTGAGTTCACCGGCAGGATGAGGTGATCCCGGCCAGAAGACGTCGCAGGTTCGGATTCAGCAATCAGGGGAGCCGACGCGGGGATTCGAACCCCGGACCTGCTGTTTACGAAACAGCTGCTCTGCCAACTGAGCTACGTCGGCGAAGCGGGCGGATGCCCGGAGCCCTTGTCGGGATTCGAACCCGAGACCTCATTCTTACCAAGAATGTGCTCTGCCTACTGAGCTACAAGGGCATGCGTTCACGTACACAGCCATGCACGCAATGCGACGTCAATCTTACATACTCGTCCATGAAATGTCATGTGAATTCACATATCGTTGGGTGCTAGAGTGTCGCCAGGTTAGGTGATTTGCATGAAGGGGATGAAAATGACTCCGCCACCAGGGATTTTTGCACGTGCTCGCGGCGTAGTGAAGCCGAACTATGCGGTGATGCCGCCAGAGGGGATTCTTGCGAGCTACCTGCCCGGATTCACTGGCACAACGTTTCGCATTCAGGCTGCTCCGCAACTTGGCGCTCGCTTCGCCCAGATGCTGCTGGAGCTGGAATCCGGCGGTGGCACGACGGCAACCCGGGACGATGGTCTGGAGCATGTCTTCTATCTGGTCTCCGGCGCCGTGCAGATAACCATTGATGGTACGGCTCACGAGTTGACGTCTGGCGGGTATGTCTACATTCCAACCGGCACTCCATACGCCATCTCGGCGAATGAGGAAAGCCGGCTGATCTGGATCAAGCGGCCCTATGACAAGATCGATCTGCCGGTTCCCTCTCCCATTGTTGGCCGGCGCGATCAGCTTGAGAAGCATGAAGTGCCAGACGAACCGGGTCGCTACTGGTTGCGATTGTTGCCGACCGAGGACCTTGCCTTCGACATGCATGTGAACATCCTGGCGTTCGAACCGGGCGTCTATTTCCCCTATGTCGAGACGCACATCATGGAGCACGGGCTGTACATGCTCGAGGGGCAGATGGCCTACATGCTCTCCGGCGACCTGCATGAGGTTGAGCAGGGAGATTTCATCTGGATGGGAGCGTTCTGCCCCCAGTTCTGCATCGCATCCGGCCGCGAGCCATCCGCCTACCTGTTGTACAAGGACGTCAACCGGGACATTACGTTCTAGAGCGAGATGTGTGACGAATGGTCGTAGACGTAGCCGCTCGATGAAGGGCATCAACTCATCAATTCGGTCATCAGGAGCGACCATCTCATACCGTCATCCCGAGCGAAGTCGAGGGACCTCGAGCCTCGAGGCTTGACGCCTCCCAAGAGATCCGACTCTCGAGGTCCCTCGACTTCGCTCGGGATGAAGGAAGAGGAGAGGTCGTCGCTCCGGATTTCGGACAGCGAAGCGGGGAACGGTAGTGGACCGTTCCCCGCTTCAGGAAGTAAGGAAGTCACCGGGAGTGGTGCCTCACTCCGCTCCCGGCAAGGATTCAGTTGGTTATCCCGGTTGGCTGAGTGCTTCGAACACTTCAGGGTTCTCCGGGCCGATGACATCGATCATGCCGACGCAACCTTTGTAGAGGCGTCCCAGGCTGTGATCGACCATCAGGAGTGTGCCGGGTACATCAGCGGTGAATTCGACAATTGTCGCGCCGCCTGCCGGCACCAGTGTTGTCTGGATATTGGTGGACCATTCGGTTGCGCCCTCTTGCATCACCCGGTCGAAAATCTCACCGATGATATGGAAGCTGGATACCAGGTTCGGTCCGCCAACTCCGTAGAAGACTCGAACGGTGTCGCCAACGTCGACCTTGAATGAGCGGTCTTCGGCGATAGAGCCAACTGCGCCATTGAGGACGACGAAGTCCGGGCGCTCGTCGAGCATTTTGTCCATCGAGAACTCGCGTAGCCCTTTTTGCGTCCGCGGCCCATCGAGGTAGATGTCGCCCTGCATGACATAGAATTCTTTGTCGACCGGTGCCAGTCCGCCCTCAGGCTCCACCACCATCAGGCCATACATGCCGGCCGAGATGTGATGCGGGATTGGGGCAACGGCGCAGTGGTAGACATAGACTCCCGGGTTCAGCGCCTTGAACTTGAACGTGGCAGATTGTCCCGGAGCCACCAGCGATGCGTGCGCGCCGCCGCCCGGTCCGGTGACGGAGTGAAAGTCGATGTTGTGGGTTGCCTTGCTATCGGCCGGATTGGTAAGGGTCAACTCGACGGTGTCGCCAACCCGTGCGCGAACCATCGGGCCGGGAATCGTTCCGCCAAATGTCCAGAACTCGAACGCCACACCATCATCCAGATAGCCGATGACTTCCTTGATGACGATCTCTTGCTGGATGGTCTGCGGTTCGCGGTTACCGACAGGCGGTGCCACGACCGGATTTTCCAGGCGATCGGCATCGTAGGGAGTACCGGTTCCGGTGGACGGCACAATGTGCGGGTCCTGGGAATGGTCGATCGCATGGTCCTCATCATCGCCACCAAGGACGATGAATGCACCCTTCATGCCGGCTGCGGCATGACCTGGAACAATGCAGAGCATTTCGTAATTGCCAGGATCGTTGACGGTGAAGGAAATAATCATTTCCGCACCCGCCGGCGCTCCGGCATAGGCGAACCCTTTGGACTGTGCCTCGGCCAGACGCTCGGTCATCCGGTCGCTCATGCCGTCTGGCGCAGAAACAATAGTCAGGTCGCTGATGCCAAGCGCAGGCACTTCCCAGTCGTGTTCCATCATGCCTTCGTTGATAAAGTGGAACGTGACATGGCTACCAAGTGGCACTTCGAAGAGTGTTGGGTCGAAATAGATGTCTCCGGCGCGGATGGTCAGGTCGACCGGGCCAGCGTCCGGAACGCTCTCTGTGCTGGCAAGCTGTTGATCATTGGATTCCGGGATGAGCGCAACAACCGGCGCGATCTCTTCGGACGTTCCGCACGCATTGAGCAACATTCCCGCTGTTGGTACGGTAAGACCGAGGATACCGGCACGCTTAAGCAGTGTGCGGCGGTTAAGACTGGTTCCTGACAGACGGCTTTCATTGTGCTTGATCATCTTTGATCCCTTTCCTGAGGCACGAGGCTTGAGGCCATTTTGGTAACGCGACGTTGCATCACCTATCCACTGGGTTCAGAATAGGGTGGACATCGCCAGCGGTCTGTGACTTTTGTCTCTTTTTGCAATCCGGTTTCGAATTCGCTTGAAGTGGTAGGTAACGATGAGTAGCCAGCGTGAACTCCTGAGGACCTGTCCCTACTTCTCATCGCTCGATGATGATCTGCTGGACCGGGTGTTATCGGTGGCTTCATTTCACAATTACGTGGAAGGCGAGGTGCTCTTTATTGAGGGTGAAACACCTGCGTCGTTGCACATCGTGGAGAGCGGAACCATCCGGAT
Organism: uncultured Thermomicrobiales bacterium; assembly: GCA_964601285.1. Lineage (GTDB taxonomy): Bacteria > Chloroflexota > Chloroflexia > Thermomicrobiales > CFX8 > CAYWXR01. Next base: position 10,519 of record CAZRNC010000005.1, read on the forward strand.
ATTCAAGGTCTCTGTCGAAGGACGAGAGCAGACGCTGCGGCTGATGCGTGCTGGAGACACCTTCGCCGATGTCCCGGCGTTTGATGGCGGTGGCTATCCGGCGCATGCCGATGCACTGGAAGTTTCGTCGGCGATTTCGATTCCGCGTGCCCCGCTGCTGGATTTGATGCGTGAACATCCGGATATCGCATTGGGCGCATTGACGACTATGGCGGCCAGGCTGCGACACATGACCGGGTTGGTCGAGGATCTGTCGCTTCGCCGGGTGATGGGCCGGGTTGCCAACCTGTTGTTGACTACCGACAAGAACATTCATCTGTCTCAGGCGCAGATGGCGAACATGGCCGGCACCGGGCGGGAAATGGTCAACCGTTCACTCAACGCCCTGGCGTCCCGCGGGATCGTAGAGTTGCAGGGCCACACCGTGGTGATCCTTGACCGTGAGAAGCTGGAAGAGATAGTAGAGAGTGGGTAGACGAGCGACCCGGCCGGATCGCTCGTCCACCAGCAATGTTATTCCGGGATGCCGGCGATGACATCCACCTCGATCAGGATGCCCGGGCCGAGGCTGCCAGCCTGGACGCAGGTGCGCACCGGCGGCTCGGCGTTGAAGTAGGTGATATAGACCTCGTTGAACGCCGGACGATCGTTCAGGTCTGCGACAAAGCAGGATGCTTTCAAGACCATGTCCAGCGATGTTCCGGCTGCTTCCAAAGCCGCCTTCAGGTTTTCCATGGTGTTGCGGGACTGTTCCTCGATTGATGCTGGAATGTCACCGGTTTCCGGGTCGCTGCCGACCATGCCGGCGGTGAACACCAGATTGCCATAACGAATGCATGGTGACAGAATGCCACCCGGTCCCTTGCCGGCAGGATAGATTACTTCTCGCTTTGCCACGGAGTCTCCTTCTCATTTCAGTTGGCCTTCCAGCCTACAGTTCTGCCATGCATCGTAGCCTTGCAGCACCTATCCGTCCACTATGATGGGGCAGCAACGGGTACGGGAGCAATACGGAGGGTAAGCGCATGACAGAAAACAGGGGACACGAGTTTCTGTCGATATTCACGACGATGGAAGAGTATCTGACTCGCCATGCACCGGAAGGTGGATCGGATAGTTGGGCGGACAGATTGCACCGTCTGGCGCGGATCAACAAGGCGGTCAAGCGTTATCTGGACGACCTGCTTGCCTACGGCCGGCTTCGCAACGCCATCGTCCACAGTTCACGATTTCCGGATGCCTATATTGCTGAACCACTGCCGGAAGTTGTCGAGAACTTCCGGATGATCGTCAACCGGATCACTTCGCCGGTCAGGCTGCGTGAGCATTGCGCCGATCAAAAGGATGTACGGGTATTCAAACGTCAGGATTCGTTGAAAGAGGCGTTGGTCTACATGCGTGACAACGACTTCTCACAGGTACTTGTCCGCGTTCAGAACGAACTGTCGTTGATTACCGCCGAAGAGATCACCCGCTGGCTGGAACATCAGATCAATGCCGACGGGATCGTCGTGGACATCGCCGAGACATCCCTCGAGTCGCTGGAGAAGTATGAGATGCCCGGAAGTTCGATGTTCATGAGCGAGGCCGAGTCGCTGTTTGACGCAGAGGACGCGTTCCAACAACCACCCGCGCCGAACGAATCCCGCCTCTACGCGATCGTCGTGACATCCAACGGCCGTCCCACCGGCGAGCTCCGCGGACTCGTCACCGCCTGGGATATCCTGGCAATTGCCGACGAATAAACTTGTGGGCGAGTGGCGAGGGCCGGACGCTGAGCAGGTGATCAAGGCGCCGCCGCTGTCCCGCAGTGCGATCAATTAGAAGCCATGTCCGGACTGCTCCGAAGTTGAATCAGAGATTCCTGCCGCCATGCGGAATCTCGATTTTGTGTGTAGACTGCTTGCGGTTCTGCAATTTGAGAGGTGGCGGCAAAATGAGTTCGTCTTTTGAGGTAGTTGATCGTCTTCCAAAGTTGAGGTATCTGTTCAGCGCAATATTGTGCTTTACGATCCTGGTGTCTGCGTGTGCTGGTGATTCCGATCAGGTAACCGGTATGGAAGCGATATCGACGGCACCGCCGATGGTAGTCCCTGCTCATCTGCAGCCGAATCTTCGCGTGGATAAGGACGGAAATCCATGCCTTGCTCGCGTAGAACCGATGATCGCCCGTCAGTATAGCCTCACTGTTTGCCAAACTTCTATTGAGGACGACATTTTCTATCTTACTCAGCAGATCGATGATCTGAATCGGAGGCTCGACCAGCTTTGTCGGGACATCGCGAGGCAGCAGTCGTCTACAGGTGTTTCATTCCGAAACCAGATCTTTTGTTAGTCGCATAGATCGATATCGGTTGTTTGGGTGGAACAGCTAGTTTGGAGCCTTGTCTAACCTGAATGTACTCAGAGTTCCAGTATCTCCAAGGTTAGGACCTGGAGAACTACTCGGGTGAGTGTGACTGATCTGCAACACAAGTACACGCCAGAACTGCTGGCTCCGCCATCAGCATTGTCGCGCGATTCGTGCCGTCGCTGTTCTGAGCTTATTTAAGCTGAAAACGAATGGCGAGGGCGCATGGGAGTCGAACCCACCTGGGAGGCTCGTCACCCCCCACGACAGTTTTGAAGACTCAGGGCGGAACTCTACTGCGTTCTATGGATCGCTACACTTTCGCAGGTACAAGCCAAAAAAAGCACTGTCTTGTCTACTGCTTTTTATGGCATTGCACCCGTTTTACAGCGTGACGCTGTACTCAAGCTGTAATGCTCGTGCACCGCCGTCACATTCCGCCTTGCCGGCAGACATGCAACCATCTCTGGGCCGGGCTCAATTCGTACCAGAAATGGGCACTTCGCATCGTAAAAGGGGGAGCCGTTGAACGTTACCCAGATTTGTAATCGGCAGATCAGTATAGATCTGAACCCGGAAGAAGCACTCTTGGTTGCCCAGGCGTTAGAGCACGCTAAGCGAGACGATCTGTTTAGCGGGCCGGAAGTACATCACTTCTACCTCGACTCACTCGCTTCAGTGTTTGCCGTGGCCGCCTACGCCGGCGGACTGGCATCACGAGCGGACGAACTACCCTCATACAAGGATCTGCGAGATGATCGAATGATTGATCGTGGATTTGCTGTCGTTTTGCCGGACGGTAATCCAGTTTCTCGTATTGATAGTCCTGGCTCGGTTGGATAGAAAGGTCAAGTGGGATGATAGTTCAAGAGATTCGTGAAGGATCGGTTCGTGTTTCGTTTACAGTTGACGATCTCCGGCACCTGGCCCAGGTGGTCGACTCAGCTGCAGCGGTTGCAGGCGGCTCGGTAGGTTGCCTGGAAGTAGATGTCACAGTGCGAGAACTCGAGAGCCTTGCAGCGTTCCTTACGACAGCAGCGGTTGCGGCAACTTCTGATAGTGGGTTGCGGACAGGTACTCCCTGGTTCCTACGAGCTGATACCTTCCCAGCTTTCCAGTTCGAGTCTGAAGCACATGCAGGACGCGCACGAGAACTGGTCAACGGAACGATCTAACACTGCCTGGATTCACTTCCAGTAGTCCGTACAGCCCCGGCGCAATACCGGGGCTTTTCGTAGTCTGGTTACAGGCATCTGAAGTCACGTAGTCCCGGTTTCGTTGCTCTCAGGGCATCCTCGAAAGCCCGTTATGGTCAAGTTGCCGGCCGGAACGTGATTCTACGCGGGTTCTGCACAAAACCATCCCACCTCTGGGCTTGTGTGGAGATCTGGTACACAAAGAACCGGGCCGTCATCAACTGACAGCCCGGTTCTATCTTGAGAATAGGAGTTCCTTCCATCCAATCCTGGATCAAGCGAGGAGTCGTTGCCCTGGTGAGGTTGACGCAAGCTAAACGCCGGCGCTGGAAGGTACCCCATCTATGACGGTGGGATGATGCCCTGAACACCACTGAATGCTTCGATCCGTAGCGGCAGAATGTCCGCTCTCATCCACGCCAGCGCGGCATACTCGCCGGTGTCGGCATAGCGTTCCTTCAGTAGCTCAATACCGATCTCGGTCCGGATTCCGATCAACAGTTGATCCCACTGCCCCAGGATGATTTCAGATGCGGTCGATGCGTTGCCGTGTGTCTGGTCGACTGGCAGTTGGTTGGTAACTAGTTTAGTGATATCTGACAAGCCAGGCGGCAACGGCAACGGTCGATCTTCGCCGTCCTTGAGCTTCGCCATCTCGATGTTGGTACGAGGGGCGAGAATATAAGCATTGGGTTCGTAGTTGTGTCCCTGAACGTTCCCGATCGCGTCCAGAACCTTGTCGTAATCGGCGAGGGCCGCGCCATTGTCGCCCATGCTTTCTGCATCGTAGCCCGGCCAGTTGACGAGTCCCAACGGCTCGCTCCCGTTGCCGCTCCCTCTTATAGCCACCCGGTCCAGCTCACCGGCGAATACCTCGGCCAGGGTAGAGCGAACAAGGTTGTCGAGGTTGGACGCATCCTCTGCCAGCTCGCGAGAGAACCGCACGATACAAGCCAGGGTACGAGCTACTAGGTTGGTACTGCCCAGGGCAATTGTTCCAACAGGGATATCCTGACCTTCGCCGCGCCAGCCGCCGGTTGGGTCGCTCATCACCTTCGCGAAGTTCACCTGGCTGGTTTCCATCGGATAGGTGAGTGCGCCAGCCTGGAATACCCTGGTCTGTGCCCGCGCTAGGTCAATCACGTCTCCGGAGAGTGCTTGCGGTACAAGATAGCCGCCGGCGCTACCAGACACAGCGGACAATGCGCGTTCCTCGTCCGCGTTATCCCAGTGCCCGGTTACGATTCCCCGGACGTACTTGCCGATCGACAGCTTCGCTGCTTGATCGTTGGGCTTGTGGCTTCTTATCCAACTCGCAACGCTCTGGCTTCGTGTGAGGACGTTGCTGTCTGGACTTCCACCGGTTCGCATTGACGGCTCATTGCCTCCAGGCAGGAAGCGAACATTCCGGTCGACGGTTTCCCGCAACGTAGCTTCCAGGTCCGTAAACTCTGCCTGCAGATCGTCCCACCGTTTGAGATCCTGAATGGTTGAGGATTGGGATGCGGTAATGCGCTGCTGCTCTTCAGCAATCGCCTTCAGTCTTTGACGTGCTTCTTCCGGGTTCATGGTCCTACTCACCTTCATAACATGATGCGACTGCTTGAGCTTGGTTCTCAAGTAGACGTTGTTTGGAGTAGGTCTTGAGGAGTGTTGCGGCTCCGGGTTTATGCTTGCCCGTGCGTACGGCTCCGGTAACCCGCCAGGTACCCGGCGTGGAAGCTTGCGAGTGCTGTGCGTGCGGCTCGCATCATTCCAGGTGGGCATTGCCAGCGTTGCCTGGTGTCTTCCACCGGCGTTGATTCGAGTGCGTTCAGTGATTTTGTATCTTGGCGATAGCGAACGCACGTTCGGATTATACAAGGCCCCGGTATGTCATTTCCGCAGCAATCACAATTCTCAGGCCATCAAAGAACGCCGCCGCTGTTTGCCCTGCTTCGAGTGTTTCCAGGTTAGAGAGCATGACGCCGTAGGAGATTGCCGCGATTTCATGGTCAGTCAGCTGCGAGGTTGCTCGCTCGAGCTCAGTAAATGCACCATCCGGCACTTCGCTACCAGATCTCCGGCCTCTCAGCTCAGAAGCTAGCAGCCCTCGCACTTGTCCGTACCAGCTGGCCGGCCATATGGAACCGGCTTCCGCAAGCTGTTCCTCGGCCTCGCTTGCAAGCACAATAAATGCCTCTATTTCGGCATCGTCAAGGATGCGAAGTGCTGTTAGCAGCGACGTGTGAAGGTTCATAATCAACTCCAGATCTGTTCAGGTTTGAAAAAAACGAAGGGTTGAAAAAAACTTGCCAGCCCTACAGACACAAAACAGATGGGGGCGCGGGTCACTGGGGGATATCGTTCTGGACTTTTTTCGTATTTGGTTGCCGGCGCGGTCGGATCCTCATCCGATGCCCGCACCTCGGACAGTCCACTTCGACCCGCCCGTCGCCAGTCACTTGCAAGTCGACAACCACCACGCGGAAGCCTCCGGATGCATGCCGGACAGCCAGCATCTGGCCGCAATCCCGGCAGTCAATCGGTTCGTGCTCGTGTGTGATGTGTCAGTCACCAACCGCCCTGCTTTTCCAGAGTACGCTGGTCATGATGCCGCCTCGCGCCTCTTCTCCTCGATACATGACTGACAGAGTCCCAGGTCACGATGCATGGCAGACGGGAGTAGGCTGTCACACTGCCGGCAGAATCCCTGCGCAGGAAAAGTTTCTACTTCTTCTCTGCTCACAACCTCACAGGTAGTGTCGTTTAGGCTTGTATATGCGGCAAAACCTGTGAGATTGGGCGTTCTCACAACTTCCTCACAGCTCACAGGTTCGCTCACAGGTTGTGAGGTTGTGAGCAACCTGTGAGATTGGGCATTCTCACAGGTGTTTAGGCTTGCACTTGCGGATTCTTGCAAGCTGTGAGGTTGTGAGCCGGAGAAAAGTAGAACGGACTCCGGAAGTGCTGTGCGTGTTGCCGGCATTGCGTCGCCTGGCCGGAGTCGGGCCGGCCGGCCGCGCTTGTCTTCGAGGTTGACAATCCATCCCTGCCGGAGTGCAGCTGCGCATCGCTGCCGGCACGCAGCAACGTCAATTCCTAGTGCCTCCGACAGCCGCCGGTAGCTGGTCGTATCGTCCGGGTTCGGTGTCAGGTCTACCAGCGCCTCGACAGTCTGCCGGATTGCAGGTGTCACGCCCTCAGCTGCGATAGTCCCGAACAGGTCAGCAACCAGCGCGTAGACGGCATCATAGTCTCGCTCGTCTGCAATGATCCGGCCGGCATCGTCACGGTCACGCTGTCGCTGGTACAGCAGCGCGTGAGCCTGGATCAGCGTCAGAATCTGTGTGAAGTCACGCCGCATGCGTACCAGATGGTCCGGCACCAGGTCTGCCAGCCGCCCGGCATAGGGAATCGTCACCTCCCGGCCGCCTTCGGTTTCCAGCCACCATCCGGCCGCGTGGAATGGTTCGAGGTCTGGCGGTTCCGGCGCGTGCCCGTTCGCACGTCCGGCAGACGCCTGGAGTATCAGGCGGGTTGTCTCCGGAGTGTCCGGTACATAGACAGACAGAACGCGGGTTTCCAGCTCCGGATCAATGCCGCCGGTTGTGGTGCTGATGAAACCGGTTGGGCCGGGCTTCTCGATTCGTAGCGGTTTCAGCCCGTCTGCGGTTTTCTGGACCGTCTCATAGACGATATGGCCCTCCCATGCCAGCGCTCGTAGCACGGTCGCCGCGAATGAGTCAGTCCGCTCCAACGCCCGCAGTTCACCCAGGACTAGATGGCGGTTTTGCAGATCTGCATCTGTGTAGATCAGCGCCCGCTCTGACATCCCCACGAGGTGATAGACAGCCGCCGGCGGATGAATCCTGCCTACGAGGTCGACGATGAACGATTTCCCGGCGGATGATGGGCCTCTGACAACGAGGTTTAGCGGTCGTGGCAGTAGCCGGCTCGCCATCACCAGGTCGAGCACCTTCACCAGCCCGGTATCGCCGGCATAGCCCAAGGCTGTCACTGCAGTTGCTCGCTGGTCCAGTTGATCCGGGGCTTCCAGCAGCGCGATTGCCGCTTCCAGCGCCTCTGCTGACGGTTCTGCCGGCAGGTCTACCGCGTCCGGTGGTGGTGTTGCCAGATACTCTGCCAGATGGCTACGCACCGTCAGCAGGTCCACCGGGTCGACTCCCGCAGCCTTCGCGTGGGCTGTCCGTGCCCGGTCGGAGTCGAGGTTGATCCGGTCGCTATGCAGCACTTTTCCGGTAGCGTCGAGCGCCGTCAGGGTCGCCTTCAGTCCATCCCGGATGAGCGGATTTTCCATTACGTAAGTTACGTGGTTAACTATCGTTTCGATTTCATCCAGGTGCATCACCGGCCACCAATCCGGATGCGCCGCCTGTTGCTGGTAGATTGCCGGGCGTCTGGAACCTCGATACTGGCAATCCCTGCCAGATAGTGGACTGACTCCCTGAATGACAATCCGGTCGTTGCCTGTACCCAGGTCAAAACGTCGCCGCCGGCCTGGCATCCAAAACACTTCCAGCCGCCGTCATCTGGATATACCGTCAGGGATGGTGTGCTGTCATCATGCAGCGGGCACAAGCCAACCAGACGCCCGCTACGGGGTCGCAAGGCTACTGTCCGGCCTATCTGATCCTCAATGCGTACACGGGCCTTTAGGCTTTCCAGAAAGTCCCTGTCGTAGCCCATGGTCGAAACAGGCTTGCTGATGCCCTTCGACGCTCTCCAGTCGAGCTCATGCTGATAGCCGGCAAGTGCTGCCCTTGCGTTGATCCGGCTGTTTTCGTTGATGTCTGCCGGGTGCTCATCATCTACCTCTGCCAGGGCGAGCAGCCAGCGGTAGTCTGCTATGGATGCGTGGATATCCTCATCCGGCATCAGCCGGGCCTGCTTCTTGTAGACAGCGACATGATCCGAGGTTGGCTGTTCGTGCTGTATACTTGACATACCATTTGCTCCCAACTCAGGCAAGAAGTCCGGATCCCCGCCGGGCTTCTTGTGGTGCTACTCAAACGACTCACGCCGATTGGCAATGAACAGCTCCAGGTCTTCACGTTGAATCCGTGTTGCGCGCCCGATCTTGACTACTGGTATTTCGCCACGCTGAATCAGTCTCCAAACATAGCTTTCAGCCAGTCCGGTCATTGCCGCAACTTCTGGTACTCGAAAGAGCATCCGCGCCTGTTCCTGCGATTGTGTGACCATACCAGTTGACTACCTTTCCCTATGCGCCTATACTGCCTGTTAGGAAGCGTAAGGCAGTGTTTGGGACATATCAACGACAGATCCGGTCACCTTTCGGCCATTTAAGGACATGGAGACAGAGTTGACAATGCCAAGGCGTCGAAACATGAGTGGGGATGTTGAAGACGCAATAACCTACCTAATCGTCGAGAAGCGTTGGGCAGCGGGTCAGGTGCATGAGCATCTGATGCAAGAAGAGCGTTACGCTGGTCGCGTTCCGAGTGAGAGAACCATTCGACGGATGGTAGAAGACCTGACGCCGGCAGATCCATCTGGTGCATGGCATCTGGTGCCAGGTGTCTCGGGCAATGCAGGCGCCATTCTTGACGTAATCGTTCACCTTGCTTCTACGTCACGAGGGCGAACCAGAACGGTCACTAGAGCCGAAGCCGATTGGATTACTGTAATCACGGAAGGACGGCCAGACATTCCCGTTCGTGAGCTTTGGTTGCTCACACGCTTCTACATGATCCGACAGGCAAACGGCCTTTCAACTGAAGCACTCGATTCATACCTGGCGTTTGCTCCCTGGAGAAGTGGGGAGAATCTCGAGGAGTACATGCTTGCCGTAGAACTCGGTTGGGTCGACAAGTCTCCGGTGATCATGAGCTTTCAAGACATGGAAAACGCGACATTCTCAGAAGATGAGCAGCGTGTCATCTTCGAGCGCCTGGTTCCGGTCCTCGCGTCATTGGCTTCTGATTTTCAATCAAGCTCGCTAGAAGTTGGCGATAACGTGGTCAGATTCGCCCGGTCGCTAGTTGAACAGTTGGATGATCGTATCCCCAACGTGTCAGCGTTGAAGGATGCAATTGCCAGCCGCGCAACCTCACCACAACTTGAAACATCCGAAGGGCAAGACGATGGCACGTAGGCGCGGACGTGGAGAGGGGTCGATTTACCAGCGCAAGGATGGTCTCTGGGTTGCATCGATCACATGGACAGATCCAGCCGGCAAGGTGCACCGCCCCTGCCGGTATCGGAAGACACGTGCACTGGCCAGGGAAGCCTTGCGAGATCTAGAGCGCGATGCCCGGCGCGGCCGGAAGATGGCCGGCAAGGCAGAGACGCTTGAAGAGTATCTGACAACATGGCTTGAGGGATCGGTACAGCAGTCCGTACGTCCTCGGGTCTACGATGGTTACCAGTCCATTGTTACCGTCCGGATCGCTCCGCACATTGGCCGGCTCATGCTCGAGCAGGTAACACCGCCAACAATTCAGCAGCTCTACAGTGCGCTGGCCGCTGAAGGGCTATCCCCCAGATCTGTAATCAATACCCACCGGGTGTTACGTCGTGCCCTCCAACAAGCAGTCAAGTGGGACATGATTGCACGCAATCCCTGTGATGCTGTTGACGTGCCACGAGCTCCCCGACGCGAAACGCGGGTGCTCGATCGGGATCAGGTCCAGGTCCTTTTGGAGTCGACTGCTGGCACGCGCCGCCACGCGCTCTACATGATTGCGGTCACCGGCGGCCTTCGCTTGGGCGAGTTGCTCGGGCTTCAGTGGTCTGATATCGATTTCGCTGCTGGTCGTGTTGTCGTTCAGCGAACCTGTCAGCATCAGCGCGGGATTGGCCTGGTGTTTGCCGAACCGAAAACAAGCAAGAGCCGCCGGACAGTTCACCTTTCGCATCGGGCCATTGCAACTCTGAAAGAACACCGGATTCGCCAGCTGGAAGAGCGCTTGCTGATCGGTTCAGAGTGGACAGATCTGGATATGGTGTTTCCGAACTATACCGGCGGCATGATGCACCCTGGCAACGTTGGTGCTCCGTTCAAGAAGGATCTGACAGCAGCCGGACTTCCGGAGGTCCGCTTCCATGACTTGCGACACACAGCGGCAACCTTGCTACTGTCTGCCGGCACCCATCCAAAGCTCGTTAGCGAGATGATTGGGCACAGCTCAATTGCCATCACCTTGGACACTTACAGCCACGTCATTCCGGCAATGCATCAGGAAGCAGCTGCAACGATGGATCGCTTGTTTGGCGGCCGGCAATGAGACTTCAATCCCGTAGCTGTACTCAAGCTGTAGAAGCGCTCCCCCGATGCAATGGATTTGATCCAGTGTGGTCCCCGTATTGTTTACGTATTGGCTTCTACATGCGGAAAACAATTGGCGAGGGCGCATGGGAGTCGAACCCACCTGGGAGGCTCGTCACCCCCCACGACAGTTTTGAAGACTGCGCGAGCCACCGGGCCCGATCCGCCCCCAAATAGTGGGGCCGGCCACCAGTGTAGCAGGTTGGGGTCGGAGGTCCCGGTTTCGCTGGGTTCGAGGCCGAGTAGTACTTTCGTCACTGTTACCTCAGGCTGCCTCGCTGTTACAGTAACAACTGTTGGATGCCAATGCGTTTCAGGGTTTTGTCTCAACTGTTGGCGCCAGCATTGATTGGCAGTCCTGGTGGCCGGAAGTGGCGGAGTGCAGCGTTGAACAAGAGCAGCCGGCACTGGTTTTCCCCGGAATCAACCAACAACCCACGCTCGATGCCGGGCGATGCGTCGCTGGCATCGGCGGCGATGCGGCGTGTTTGGCTACTTGAAACAACCCAGCGGGTGATCTCGCTGATCTACCAGCAGGACGACATTGAGAACTGCCTGCCAGAAATTGCCCGTGTGATCTACGAGCAGTTCGGCCTGGTCTCAGTTGGTATTGGCGTGCTGGAAGACGGCTGGATTCACTACCGCGGCGCAGCATCTCGTGCAACGACAACTCGGGCGAGAGAGATCGAACAGGGCAGCCCTCACTATCCGGCCATCGTTCCCGATATGCACAGCATGGAAGGCCACGATGGGCTCGACCGCGGAGCCAAAGTGCCGATCCGGGTCGGCGGCGAGGTCTACGGCGTGCTTAGTGTTGCCGTCAATGTTGATAGCCGCCTGACCGGCGAAGAGCTGGAAACACTCGAACAGATTGCAGCAGTGCTCGGCGCAGCCATTGAGCGCGGCCGCCGGCTGACCCGGCAGGGCATCTGGCTGGAGAGTCTTAGCAATCTGCAGGCACTTCTGGGGCGTGTCCAGGAGCGTCCGGAACCACGATCAGCAGGTGATGACCTGCTCCGCGATGTCGAAGCTACGTTTGGTGTCGATCGCGTGATGGTAGGGCTGGTCGCCGGTCACGATCTCCAGATGTATGAGGCGTTCAGCGATGCGGTCAGCTTCAGTGCACCATCCATGACGATACCGATCCGCCAGGGAATCGAGGGACGGGCAGCCCGGACCGGCAGTCCACAGGTCGTTCAGGATGTCCGGCAGGACGTAGACCATCTTCGGATTGATGATTTGGCCGGTTCGCTGGTCTGCGTGCCGCTCTGGTCGCTCGACGAGGTGATTGGCGTCTTTCGGGTTGCAACAGGCACGGCCGAGATTCCGGCTTCCACACTTGAGGCGATCGGCGTACTGGCCGACCGCATGGGGCTGGTGTTTGCGAACCTGCGCCGCCTTCGAGAGATCGAGCGGCGGGGCACACAACTGGAATTGCTCAACCGGTTGACCTCGGCCATCGGCCGGATGGTACCGACCAGGGCCGCGATTCTGGATGTTATCCGCGAAATCCAGGCAATCTGGGGGCCACAGTGTTCGATCGGACTGCTCGCTGACGGTCGTCTGCTTTTTCAGGGGTTGGAAGAAATTGACCTTGAACCAGCTCCACAGTGGTTGAGCGAGGGATTGCCGGTTGAACGAGGCATTACCGGGCGGGTCGTCCGGACCGGGTTGCCAGAATTTGTCCGTGAGGTGAAGGACGACCCGGATTACATTGATGGCGGGTCCAAAACCTGGTCGGAAATTGCGATTCCACTCCGGGTGGACCGGCGGATTGTCGGTGTGCTGAATGTTGAGTCGCCGCTCGAGCATCCTCTCGATGAGTTCGATTTCGAAACGCTGACGATCGTCGCCGAGAACCTTGGCATCGCGATGGCGAACTACGATGTGTTTGCCACCGAGCAGGACTCCCGCCGGGCGCTCGAAGCGATCCAGCGGGTTTCGACGATTGTCTCCCAAACACTCGATCCCAACGAGGCGCTGCGCCTGATTGCCGAAACATTGGCAGCGGTACTGCGTTATCCGATTGTCGCAGTAGAGGTCATTGATGGTGACCGGCTCCGGCTGGCCGCATCGTTCGGCTTCCCGACCGGATCCCTGGAACGACAGCATTTGTCCGGCAACCTCGCCGGACAGGTTGCAACTGCCGGCGAGGTAGAGTTCATCCCCAACCTTGCCGAGCGGCCAAACGCACGGCCGTTGCGACCCGATGCGGTTTCGGCGATCTATGTGCCGATCTACACCGGCCAGGCGCGCACCGGTGTGTTGACGATTCAGGGAACACCGGAGCACACGCTGACCAACTGGGATGCCGGCTTGCTGCGGACGTTTGCCGAAAGCGCCGGCGTTTTGCTGGCCAATACCCGTGCCTACGACGAGATGCGAAGCTCGGCAACGGTTGATTCGATCACCGGTATTGCCAACCACCGGTTCTTCATCCAGCACCTGCAACAGGAGCTGGAAGCTGCCCAGCGGGAGGAGAAAGATCTCTCGCTACTGGTTATTGACATCGACACCTTCAAGGAAATCAACGACCGGTTTGGTCACATCGAGGGGGACCGGGTGCTGGCCGAGATTGCTAGCCGGCTCACCAACCAACTGCGTGACATCGATCTACTGGCGCGCTACGCCGGCGATGAGTTTGTGGTGATTCTGCCTGGTGTGACGATGCGTGCTTCGCTGGAGATCGCCGCCCGTCTGCTGCGTGCTATCCGGAGCCGGCCGTTCGAGCTGGCCGAAGGTGACAATATCGCCGTTACGCTCTCGATCGGTGCAGCGACCTTCCCGGCGGATGCAACTACCCATGAGGAGTTGATTGCCGCCGCCGACACTGCCATGTACCTCGCCAAAGGCTACGGTCGCGATGCCGTCTGCCACTATCGCGATGTCTCGCTCCTCGACGGCACAGATGGTGATGAATCCCCGGTCGTGCGACTGCATCAGTAGGTTCCCCCGCAGGCCATTTGGTCCACCAGTTTCAGAATTGTTGAACGTGCGTAATGAAGAACGGCGTATAGCTTGTCATCCTGAATGGTCTGACTAGCGTATCGTGTCATGCTGCCCTCGACCGTCGCCGGACACCATGGTGAAGGTTGAACGGTTGATTCGCTCGCGAGAGCAGACCAAGCT
>CAZRNC010000006.1:0-8400 GCA_964601285.1 uncultured Thermomicrobiales bacterium
CTCGTTGGCACTGAAACCGGAGCCGCCCGGTGATTGTGATTCCAGCGATTGACTTGCGCGACAACCGCTGTGTGCGGCTGATTCAGGGTGACTACAACCAGGAGACGGTGTTCGACGATGACCCGATAGCGGTAGCCCGTCGCTGGCAGGCTGCCGGCGCGACCTGGCTGCATGTTGTCGATCTGGAAGGGGCACGCGACGGTGTGCCGAAGCAGCGCGATACCATCGCGGCGATTGTTGCGGCACTGGATATCCCGGTTGAGGTTGGTGGCGGCATACGCTCCGCTGAGCACGCTGCCGAGCTGCTTGATGCCGGTGTTCAACGGATTATCCTGGGAACCGCGGCCGTGAACAACCCGCAACTGGTGCTGCAACTGCTGGAAAGCTGGGGGGCAGAGCCGATTGTTGTCGGCGTGGATGCTCGCGACGGGAAGGTCGCCACCCAGGGCTGGCTGGAAACCAGCGCGCTGGATGCGCTCGACCTGATCCGGAGCATGGGCAGTGCCGGAGTCCAGCGCGTTGTCTATACCGATATCGAACGCGATGGCATGCTGACCTCGCCGAACTTTGCTGCCATTACCGAAGCTGCCGGTACCGGTGTTTCAATCATTGCGTCGGGTGGTGTCAGCAGCGTTGACGACTTGCGCCAGCTTGCGTTGATCGATGGTGTTGAGGCGGCAATCGTCGGGCGGGCGATTTATACCGGTGATGTCGTTCTCGGGCAGGGTGAGTGGATTCTCCAACCTGCCGGTAGCCCGGAGGTGTCATGAGCGCCAGGACCGACCTGCGGGAAGAGGATCGTCGCAAGCGTGACGAGGTGCGGATTGCCGCACTGCAAACCCAGGTAGACGAGTTGCGTTCGCTGGTGCGCGAACTTGCCAGCCGCCAGGTGCGCGGTGAAGAGCAGTTCAAGAACTACGAAGCTGGTATTTCCCAGTTGCGTACGCAAGTCGAGCAGCATCGCCACGAGTCATCCCAGGCTGGCCAGGCTCGCGCCATGGATGACGCGAGGCTCCGGCAACAACTTTCCGAGATTGATGCCCGGATTGATGAAAGCATCAAACCGGTGCGGGCACTACAAGCACACGTCACCGAAATTCTTGAATCGATCCGCCGTGGCCGGGACGACGACCAGGACGAGGTGCGACGCTTCACCGAGCTGCGTACCCAGATCGAACATGTCGCCGCGCTGGCTGAGCGCAATAACGATGTCGTCCAGTTGCTCCGTGATAGCGCCGCCAGCTTGCGTACTGACCTGGAACAGACCGATCGCAACACCTTGAAAGTTGAAGACAACATCCGCATCGTCGAGCAGGATGTACGCCGGAGGGTTGCTGAAACCAACCAGGAGATCGAAAACATCGGTATCCGGCTTGAGGAAGTTCGCCCGATCTTTGGGCAACTTGAGGCACAGATCAGCGACGTGCGCGATTCCAGCCGGCACATTGACCCTGCCCTGGATGCGTTGACCCGGACCGATGAGCGACAGCAGGCCGAAATCACTCGTTACTACACCCAGGCCAACGAACGTGACGACCTGCTTGGCGAGCGAATCGACGAACTCCGTGTGCAACAGGAGATCGGCATGCGCGACATCCGGCAGCATCTGGAGCCGCGCTTTGAACGGGTTTCTGAACGGCTCGACGCGCAGGCAGATACAGACCGTGAACTCGCCTACCGGCTCAACATGATCGAAATGCGGCTGGATGAACTGGCCGATGCCGATGTCCGGTTGCGGCGCGAGCTGTGGCACCTCGAAGAGATTCGGGTTCGTCGTCGGTTCGACCAGATTCAGCAGGAGCTGGAAACCTCTGTCGAGGGCCGCCGGGCGGCTGAGGCAGAGCTTGCCCGTGAGAAACCTGCCCGCCAGCAATCGCGGGAGCGTTCGGAGGGAAACAGTTGACGTTATGCCGCAGGATCATTCCCTGCCTGGATGTTGATAACGGCCGGGTAGTCAAGGGCGTCCAGTTTGTCGGACTCCGTGATGCCGGCGACCCGGTCGAACTGGCCGCTGCCTACGACAGGGCCGGAGCGGACGAGATCACCTTTCTGGATATCACGGCGACCAGCGATGGCCGGGCGACGATGGTTGATGTCGTACGCGAGACGGCCCGCCAGGTGTTCATTCCGTTGACGGTTGGTGGCGGAATCCGGACGACTGACGATATGTACCTGATGTTGCGCTCCGGTGCCGAGAAGGTTGCGGTGAACTCTGCGGCAGTCGCCCGTCCCGAGTTGATCAGCGAGGGCGCCCACCGGTTCGGCAGCCAGTGCATTGTGCTATCGATCGACGCACTTCGAACCGGACCGGATAGCTGGGAAGTTACGACGCACGGTGGACGCAAACGAACCGGCATTGATGCCCTTGCCTGGGCGAAGCGTGGCGTTGAACTGGGTGCCGGCGAGATCCTGCTGAACAGTATCGATGCCGATGGAACGCTGGAGGGCTACGAACTGCAGCTGACGCGCACCGTTGCCGATGCAGTCGGTGTGCCGGTGATCGCTTCGGGTGGTGTTGGCAATCTCGACCATCTGGTCGAGGGGCTGACGACCGGTGGGGCTCACGCGGTGCTCGCGGCCTCGATCTTCCACTTCGGAACCTACACCATCGCTGAAGCCAAAGAGCATCTGCGAAAAGCAGGCGTTCCAGTGCGCCCGGTGCCCAACCTGTCGGATACCTAAAAGCATGGACGACTTTTCGACTTCCAACCGATCGTTCCTGTCGCGTCTGCTGCACGACCCGGTGAAGCTGCGCCGGCGTAGCCGTGTGCTGGCTGTGTGCCTGGCTGTGTTGTCCGGGTTGGCCGGTTCCGGCTGGCTGCTATCAAGTGTGCTTTCCGACTTCCTGACGGCCTTTGTCTGGCTTCTGGTGCCGGTTGCGGCAGCGGGCATCGGCATTGGCGACGCCTTTTTCCTGCGCCATGGTATCGGCGGAAGGCGAATTGCACTGAGCGCAATCGCCGGGGTATTTGCGGCGACGCTAAGTTGTGCTATTCTGGCAAGTATCAGCACATCGGAAGACGGAGCGGCCCTGATACAGGGAATGCTGTACGGACTGCTGGTTGTGGGCATGATCGCTGCGCTGGCAGCTTTCATTGCACTGGCAGCTGGAAAGAGTGAGCGCTACTTGTCCAAACGCATCCAGGATGTGGATGACACTGGTTGGTAGCCAGTGACGGACAGGCACGAGTGCATCGGTGTGTTGCTGAGAGTTTCCGCATGTATTCTGAGAAAAACCTGAGTGAAATGGCGGCCAGATAGTTTGCATTACAGTTGACATCGTTCGTTTGGCCGTGTTATCTTCCGGCAGTCCTGAGACAATGGCGTCCTGGATTCAACATACAGGAGCGCAGCTCCCGGCGACATCGTTGGGATGAAAGCGCACCGACATGATCCAAGCCGGTATCGTAACCTGTGGGGGTTTGTATACCGGAGTTACGCAAGTCTCACGTGGAAACACGGGAGCACCCTGGAAAACACAGAAGGTGGGGCCGCACTGGCGCGGTTCTGTGCAGGGTTGTTGAGGGCTACCCGGGGAGAAATGGAACGTCGCTGGTAAGTCGACATTCCACACATCGTTCGTTACGCATTCGGCCAGCATTTCGCGCTGGTAACGAAAGTCGAACGATAGCTTCCACGGGTGTGATGAAAAGGGGATACGGTTGAGTCGCATTCGACGAAGTCGCTCGATCCAGGCAATCCTGGTGGCAGCGGTTATGAGTCTGGCGCTCGGAATCCCGGCCACCGCTGACTTGAATTTGATTCTTGGTGAGTCTGCTCAGGTTTCCTATACACAGGGATCGGGCGTCAATCTTCGTGATTCGATCGGCTTTGGCGGATCAGTCATTTCCACGATTGATGAAGGTGTTGCCGTAACAGTTCTCGACGGCCCGGTGATGGCCAGCGACGGTACCTACTGGTACTACGTTGCGGTCTGGGGTTCCGAGGGCTGGATTATTTCCGACTACCTGGCGCTTCCTCCCGGAAGCTACAGCCAGATCGTCAACACCGGTGGTGACGGGGTCAATCTCCGGGATTCAGCATCGATGGGTGGCGGCGTGATTACCACGCTGCGTGAGGGCGCAACGGTTCGCATCGTTGATGGCCCGGTCTGGGGCGATGATGGATCATCCTGGACCTACGTAGACTTCGAAGGTCTGCACGGTTGGGTTCACACTAACTACGTTGGTGAAGGCTCTTCTGACTCCTGGTCCGGCGGCGAAGTTGTACGCACCACCAACGAAAGTTGGACCGCGTATGTTGCCGGCACCGATGGCGCAGGTCTGCGCATCCGCACCGGCGCATCGGTTGACAGCGAAACACTCGCAGTCATTCCGGAAGGCGCAGCAGTCAACATTCTTGCTAGCAACATCTACGACGCCGACGGCTCGGCCTGGAACAATGTCGAGTTCGAAGGCATCGTCGGCTACAGCATGGCCTGGTACTTTAGCGAATCCACTCCGGCATGGGAAGAGACCGTTGAGGAAGCACCTGCCGTTGCAGTGGCTGAATCGGAGTCCTCCGGCGGAGACGTTTGGCCAGGTTCAAACGCAGTGGTGACCGGCACCGGTGGTGGTGGCATCAACATGCGCTACGAGGGCAGCTTCAATAGTGGTGTGATCACCGTTGTTGGCGAGGGCCTGGTTGTCTATGTGATTGACGGTCCGTACTGGGACGGCGCAGGCAACCCGTGGTACCAGGTTGAATTCGACAGCATGGTCGGTTGGGTCCACGGCGGATACCTCGTGTACACCGAGAGCGCTGCCTCTGACGGGGCTGGCGTGGCCGAGAACGAACGGTCAATCGAGCCGGAACCAGCCGTTGTCGTCAACACCGTTGGTGAGGGCATTGTCGCCGAAGCACTGCGCTACGTCGGACTGCCATACGTCTGGGGCGGCACAACCCCGTCCGGGTTCGACTGCTCGGGCTTCACCTGGTACGTCCTGAACAACATGATGGACATCTCGCTCTCGCGATCGCTGGACGTTCAGGCAGTCAGTGGTTTCCATGTGAGCCAGTCTGAACTGCAGGCCGGTGATCTGGTCTTCTTCCAGAACACCTACACCTGGGGGCTCTCGCACGTTGGCATCTACATCGGCGGCGGACAGTTCGTCCACGCTGGTAGCGAGCGCACCGGCGTGCTGATCAGCGAACTGGACGATTCCTACTGGGGCCCGCGCTACTACACTGGCCGGCGCGTCAACTAGGAACCGATCAAACCAACACAGTCCAAGCAAACAGGCGGCCCAGATGGGCCGCCTGTTTCGCGTTGTGTGCCTGGTTCTCAACCTGCCGGCACGGTGCGATAATACATGGATTGAGATGCTGAGAGGAGATGCCGGTGGAGACACGCTGGCCAAACGACGCACGCTGCGTTGTGGTGCTTACTTGTGACTTTGACGGGCCGGGGAACGAGATCGGTCAGGGGCTGGAGCCGGAAGGCGTTCGTTCGGCAGGGCGGTACTCCGCTACCCGCGGGGTTCCGAGAATGTTGGAGATCTTCGCTCGCCATGGTGTTCCGGCTACCTTCTTCGTCCCCGGTTACGATGCCGAACAGTACCCGGACCTGGTGAGGCAGATTGTGGCTGCGGGCCACGAAGTGGGCGCTCACGGCTACGTCCATGAGAGTTTTGCTATGGAGCTGGACGAGGAAGAGCGCCGGCTGCGCCTGTCTCATGACATTTTGACCCAGGTGACCGGCACTCCACCGGTTGGCTGGCGAAGTCCGGGAGGGCTGAAAAGCTCCCGCACATTTGCGGTGCTTGAAGAGCTGGGCTACTACTACGACAGCAGCGACAAGGATTACGACCGGCCGTATCCTGCGATTGTTGGAAACAGCCAGTCGACGTCGGTCATTGAGTTGCCAAACAATACGTCGAGCCTGGACGAGTCCTACCTCTACGAAAACGGGCACCAAACGACAACCGAGGCGCTGGCACTCTGGAAAGCCGAGTTCGACGCCATCTATACCGAGCATGGCTACTATCTGTTGACCTTTCACCCGCGGGCCGGGTTCGGATCGGGCACGCCGGCGCGGGCACGTGCTATCGACCGGCTGTTGTCCTACATCCAGACGTTTCCCGATGTGCATTTCACTCGTCTGGATCATCTGGCGCAGTGGTGCCTCGACCCCGCCAACGAACATATGCAGACGAGTGGCTGGATTGGAGCACGGGCATGAACACCTGGCCAGAGGGTATCCAG
The DNA here is from genome assembly GCA_964601285.1 of uncultured Thermomicrobiales bacterium. Classification (GTDB taxonomy): domain Bacteria; phylum Chloroflexota; class Chloroflexia; order Thermomicrobiales; family CFX8; genus CAYWXR01. Next base: position 6,205 of record CAZRNC010000006.1, read on the forward strand.
TCGGCAGTCACGATCACCGTCAACTTCGACGGCGAGAGCTTCGAGCAGCCGGGCTTTCCCGATCAGCCGTTGTGGGGGCGAAATTCATACGGACGGTATGGTGCGCAGGAAGGTATCTACCGCCTGCTTGATCTGTTCTCCCGGCATGCAGTGACCGCGACGTTCTTTATCCCCGGATGGGATGTTGAGCACTATCCGGATGCCATGGATACGATTGCCGCCGGAGGGCATGATGTCGCTGGTCGGGGTTGGGCCAACGAGAACTTCGCCCGCCTGGAGCCGGACGAACAGCACGAAGTGCTCGAACGGAGCGAACAGGCATTTGTGCGGCAGTTTGGTGCGAAACCGATCGGCTGGCGAGGACCTTACGGCTTGCCAGGCTACAACGATCCCGGCCAGCGCATCGCTATCCCTGGCAGTCTGGTCTCCGGCGCGACCCGTGGCATTCTGGCAGAGCGTGGTTACCTGTATGACAGCAGCTACTGTGACGACGATATCCCCTATCCGGTGCCTGGCACCCGCCTGGTTGAGTTGCCAGTACAACCAAACGCAGGAGATCGTGGTTACTACGAGGGCCACCGTCTGCCGGCGGTTGTCGGAGCCGCCTGGGTCGAGGAGCTGAGCGCCACCCATCAGGCTGGCGGGCTGTTCAACCTTAATCTGTCTCCCCGCGGAGATTGGGGTTCCGGCCGCAAAGTGAGATTGTCCGCCGTCGAGTCGGTGCTCCAGGCGATCCACGAGACGCCCAACCTCTGGCTGGCGACGTGCCGGGAGATTGCGGAATGGGTAGTAGCTGGTGACCGGTAGCGGACCGGCATACTGATCTACCCTGTTCAATCGTTCAGAATAGGGTGGATGTGCAATCCGGGAATTCGACTGAAGTGACGTACGTTTCTCGTGAGGAGCGACATGCCGTACGCGACGGCAGTCGCTCCAATAAGGAGATCAAAGTTCTCAATCGGGTTTCCCTGCCGATGCAGTTCTGCCCGGATCTGGCCGAACTGTTCCATGATTGGTTCGGATAGCCCAAGAATGGCGTACTCGGCAAGGAAATCTCGAACGACAATCAACTGACGTTGTGGGTCTCGCGTGCGAAACGCACCGTGATAGAGCTCACCCAAGGTGATGATGCTTGTGGACAGTCCTTCGATGCTCAATGCATTCAGCGCGTCTATCTCAGGTTCAATCCCGCGCAGGGCGTTGATGATTATGTTGGTGTCAACAAGCACGCTCATTCAGATCTGATCACGCGAAAGCTCTGGTCTCTGCCTTCATTGATAGCAGCAAGCATGTCCTCGGCATCTTCATCGCTAAGTGTGCCTGCGAACTTTTCCAAAGCTGCCTTGAACCTGTCGGGATCATAGCCACGCAACAGATCACCGTCGGTAACAATGTTCAACGGTTTCACTGCAAGCTCGTACTTGACGCCGTCGTATTCAAGTATGACTTTCCGCGTGCCAAGGTCTTCCAGAATCTCTGGAAGGTTTGTGCTGGCGTCTACGTAGATGACTTCCGTGTGCTCTTCCATTCGCGTGTCCCTTGTCGCCCTTCGGCAAAATTGCTCATGGACCGGATGTCGTCCGGGATGGTGCTATACCCGCGCCCTTTTTCTAGATATAGCGCTTCATTTCCTCGGCGATATCACTCCAGCTGCCTGCTGCTTCGCGCAATGCTTTTCTGGACAATTGCGTCGATCTCAGTAGATGGCGGCTGCTCGTAGATCAACCGATATCTCTTGCCCTTGTATTCGAGCGAGACCGGCCCATTGTCTACCGCATCCAGGATTTCAGCTAACTCGGTGGTATCCCTAACGTGGACAACCTCCGGAATGCCAGCCATGCGTCGCCTTCCCTAATGCACTTCTTCCAGAATCTCACCGGTTGGGATTGGCTCTTCATCTTCGGCCAGCTCCGGGGAGAGGCCGCGGATGCGGTTGATGATGGTGGTGAGCATGTCCGGGTTGGCATCCAGGAACTGCTTGGCGTTCTCACGCCCCTGGCCAAGTCGGTCCTCTTCCAGATAGAACCAGGCACCGCTCTTCTTGACGATGCCCATTTCGACACCAACATCCAACGCGCTGCCGGCCTTGGAGATACCCTCGTTGTACATGATGTCAAACTCGGCTTGGCGGAAGGGCGGGGCGACCTTGTTCTTGACGACCTTCACCCGTACCCGGTTGCCGACCGTGTCGGTGCC